>CAMLEL010000148.1 GCA_946478935.1 uncultured Armatimonadota bacterium | reverse complement strand
CCGCTCCCCGCCTTTGCACTCCTTGGCAACCTCCAGCACACCCTGCATTGCAGACCCGCTGGACCCACCGACCAGCATGCCTTCCTCTCGAATTAACCTTAGGGCGAGGTTAAAAGACACTGCATCATTCGTCTTGACGTAACGGTCCACCAGAGATTGATCCAAAACGTCCGGGATGAAATCGTAGCCGATGCCCTCAACGAGATAAGGACCGCCTGGTTCGCCTCCGCCGATAATCGATCCTTCGGGATCCACGCCAACGATTTTGCAGTTCGGAACTTCTTCCCGAAACCGTCTGGCAACTCCGGCAATCGTTCCGCCTGTCCCTACACCGCACACGAAGTAATCAATCCGTCCCTCAGCCTGTTCAATCAACTCCCTTGCCGTCGTTTCGTAATGAGCTTGCGGATTGTTAGGATTCCCAAACTGATCAAGAATATGCGCATTCGGAATCTCGTGCCGAAGCCTTTCTGCGACTCCAAAATTAGAATCCGGCGAATCATGAGCCGCGGCAGTTGGCGTCCGAACAATTTCAGCGCCAAGCGCTTCCATCATCAACTGCTTCTCCATGCTCATCTTTTCTGGCATCGTGATGATCAACCGATAGCCTTTAATCGCCGCCGCCATCGCGAGGCCAATGCCCGTGTTTCCACTCGTCGGTTCGATCAGCGTGTCGCCAGGCTTGATCCTGCCCTCTTTTTCAGCCTGCTCCACCATGAACCACCCAATCCGGTCTTTCACTGATCCGCCAGGGTTCAAGAACTCGCATTTCGCGAGGATCTCGACCGGGTACTCCCTGCCAATCGAGTTCAATCTAATGAGCGGAGTGTTACCAATGGCGTGAAGGATGTTTGGAAGGACATTCATAACCGACTAGATTTAACCCTTTCTACTTGTGTGACAAGGGCGTCCAAGCAGTCTGGTCAACCTCAATGAAACTTGACGTTCTATAATCAGGACATCATGGCAACCGATGCTGCAACTCGCTCCGAGCTCATCCACCTTCTCGACGAAGCCGTTGAAGAGCAAGAAATGAAGGGCTGTTGCATGGCCGTGAAAAACGCTCTGGAACATATCGTCCACTCCGGAAAAGACTTCCTCGAGGAAGAATTCCTCGTCCCGGCTGCCGATAAATATGCGCGGCGCCTCGTCTACCTCGACCCCAAGGGCAGATACTCCGTTTTGGCAATGGTCTGGGATACTGGCCAAGGCACTGCGCTTCATGACCACGCTGGCATGTGGTGCGTCGAGTGTGTTTATCGGGGCAAGATTGAAGTGGACTCCTACTCAGTCGTGCGGCAAGACGGGGACAACTTCTGGTTTTCAAAGGAGGAGCATATTTTGGCTGGTGTGGGTGAAGCGGGCGCCCTCATCCCTCCCTTTGACCATCACACTATCGGGAATCCTTTCCCTGAGAAAGCCGTCACCATCCACGTTTATGGCGGAGAAATGACTTGGGCAGATTGCTTCCTGCCTGAGGATGACCATTACGTGAAGACTAGGCGCGAACTCTGCTACACAGACTGATCTAGGCTGGGCCCGGACGTCCGATGATTGTTCCGCGCCGTTCGACATACTCCTCTACGGATATCAAGTTGCTGTCAAACAGTCGGTCGAGATCGGCAATGGCTGATCGTATTGCTTCAGCCGGTTGGATCCGTGGAACCGAAGCAGAACCCCTAACCCGGACTTTCACCCAATATCCCAAAGCGAAGACCGTGGCCAACGTGAGGATGAACACCATCTGGTAGGCATTTAAAATTGACATAGCCCTTCGTCTCTTATAGAACGCAGAAAAACAAAATCAGTTTCATACCAGTGCTATTCGGCCCGGTGCCGCTAAACTGGGCCTATGCCAGAGTTCGAGACACAAGTCATTCATGCAGGAATCGAGCCAGACGAGGCTACCGGCGCGGTCATGACGCCGATTTACCAAACAAGCACATACGCTCAAGCGAGTCCAGGTCAGCACAAAGGGTATGAGTACAGTCGCACCGACAATCCCACTCGGACGGTATTGCAAACCCAGCTGGCTGAACTCGAGCGAGGAGACAAGGCGCTGGTCTTTAGCTCTGGCCTCGCTGCGAGCGACTGTGTTTTGAATCTACTGCAATCGGGCGACCACGTCATCGCTGGCGATGACCTCTATGGCGGCACTTATCGGCTGTTTGAGAAAGTCGCTACCTACCGGGGTTTGCAGTTCGATTTTGTTGACCTATCCGATCCAGCCGCACTCGAATCCAAGATTCGGCCTGAAACCAAACTGATCTGGTTCGAAACGCCTACGAACCCGATGCTCAACATCTTCGACATTCGGGCCATTTGCAAGGTTGCAAGATCGAGGGACATCCTGACCGTCGTCGACAACACCTTTATGTCCCCCTACTTCCAAAATCCCCTGGAGCTGGGGGCCGATGTTGTCATGCACTCGATGACAAAGTACATCAATGGGCACTCCGACGTGGTCATGGGTTGCTTGGTGCTCAAAGACAGGGATATGAAGGCTCCAAAAAAGACTTGGTCCGATCCAAACTTCACCGCGCCAAAGACCCTGTATGCCCGACTCAAATTCTTACAGAACGCCGTCGGTGCGACTCCTGGTCCTTTCGATTGTTGGCTTGTATTGCGCGGAATTAAAACGCTGGCGGTACGGATGGAAAGGCATGCGACCAACGCCATGCGTTTGACGGAGTACCTCCAATCAAATTCAAAGGTAGACCATGTGGTTTACCCGGGGCTTCCGAATCATCCCGGCCACAAGACGGCAAAGCAGCAGATGAAGGGCTTTGGTGGTATGGTCACATTCTTCACACGCGGTGGCCTCGTCGAAGCTCGCCGATTCTTAGAGAATCTGCAGGTCTTCACACTCGCCGAATCGCTCGGAGGGGTCGAAAGCCTTATCGAACATCCTGCGATCATGACGCACGCTTCGATTCCACCAGAACTCCGAAAAGAGATTGGCATTCATGACAATCTGGTTCGAATGAGCGTTGGAATTGAGCATCCAGATGACCTGATTGCCGATCTTGATCGAGCGTTATCGAGTATCTGAGAATTTCTTACAGAAATCCAACTCGGGACCGGGAACGCCATGTCTTGCGCTGCCCATCAAATATGCATAGGTGACAGAATGTTTGGAGCGCAATCGATTTGGACGAATATTGCAAGCGTGATCATTGCTTGTGTTGGTTTGGGAAGCATGGGTGTACTCTTTGTAAGAGCTACCAATATCGAACGGCGTTGGTTGGTTTCGGCAACAACACTCGTGTTTTCTGCCTTGGCACTTTATCTGTTAGTTGAAGACACTATGTTTGTTCCCGGTAGAGAAATCCCCACCGGTATCGCGGCCATTACAATCAGCATCTTGGGATTCTTCATCGGTCGTGCAATCGACGCGGGTCTTGGAGCGCGCGAGTATCAGGGCGATCCGGGGACCTACTATGCCGATTTGGCCGATTGATCTTGACCCCCGGTAGAATCTTGCCACCCCTATGTGCGCAAGATTCAGCCTGGGAATCCACAAAGGAATGGAGCGCTTCATTATGATTCCGGTGGATGGCGAGCGTTATCGCCGGTTCAACATCGCTCCAACGACCAACATTCCGGTGGGCGTGATGAACGGAGATCTTCATACCGTCGAACAAACGTGGGGGATATTGCCTCCATGGTCGAAGCAGAGGCTCATTAACGCTCGTGCTGAGACACTCTTGGATAAGCCATTCTTCCGATCCCTGGCATCGAGCGGGCGGTGCTTGATTCCTGCAACTGGGTTCTATGAATGGCGAGAGGAAGGCGGTAGGAAACAGCCCTACCACTTTCGCTTGCGCAGTGGTAATCCCTTCATGTTTGCGGGACTGTGGCGAGCTGGAGAGAACGGATCAGAATGCCTCATTCTGACTACGGAACCGAACGAAGTCGTTTCGCCCTATCACGATCGGATGCCCGCTATTCTGAGAGAGGAAGACTTGGAA
The DNA here is from genome assembly GCA_946478935.1 of uncultured Armatimonadota bacterium. Next base: position 2,388 of record CAMLEL010000148.1, on the reverse strand, counting down.
GCGTGGGTGCTTCTCGAGCCGCGCGAAGCCCTGCAAAGAGTTTTGTCATTTGAAGCTGGTGCAATGGAATGCTTTCCCGTTACACCCAAAGTGAACAGTCCGAAGTACGAAGCTGAGGACTGCATCGAGCCGATCGAGGCGCAAGGAACTCTGTTTTGAAATGATCTCGACTGCAATCTTCGCTCTGATCGTGGCATCGACCCCGGTCACCGCCGTGACGTTTGGAACTGATCACACACCTTGGATCCCGATCCGGGAGTTTGCAGCCAAGAAGGGACTTGCGCTGCGATACGATGCGGTGACCGGTCTATGCGAGCTAGGTGGCAAGCCCGTCCCAGTCGACCAACCAAGGCTGTTTGATGGGACCATCCTGGTGCGACCTGCCGATGTTCCCTATTCGCGCGGCACAAAGCGAGCCTTGGCGGACCTGAGGCGGCAGGAATTCTCGGCTTGGCAAGGACCGCTGATGGTGATGCACACCAAGTTGAGCAGCGGACGCGTTTCCGAGGACACCCCTCCCGGAAGCTACCGAACTGGGTTCCAGAAAGCCATGCACATTTCCTCCATTTACGGTTCGAAAATGCCCTTCAGCGTTCATCTGAAAGGCAATTATTTTATTCATGGCTCGGAGCGGACCCAGTCTGGTCCAGGTTCGCACGGTTGCATCCGCTTGCCGATGTACAACAACGCAGCCGAATGGTTCTTCCGCTGGGTGGAGCCAGGCACTGCGGTCAAGGTACAGGGCAGGCGATCCAAAACCCATACAAAGTAAGGGCTGACCGACCCCATCCGCCGGTAAAATCCGCCGAGCGTTGTCCACGATTGCCGCAGAGCCGACCGAATCCATTGCGCCGTCCCCAGAGCTGACCCATCGCCATATCTTCCGGTTCTACCTGCCCCTGGCACTTTCCTGGATTTTCATGGCGATCGAATCTCCAATCGCCCTGAGCGTGATTTCTCGTATGGCGAATGCTGAAATCAGCGCCGCCGCATTTCAACCCCTAATGGCTCTGGCGCTGCTCATAGAGAGCCCGGTAATCGACCTGCTCACCACCGCCACCACCTTGGGTAAAGACCGCCAGCACTATGAACAGCTCAGCAGATTCGTCTGGCGCATCATGGCCCTGGTCACTATCGTCCATGCAGCAGTTGCCGCGACACCTTTGTACTGGACAGTGACCATTGGCTGGATCAAGCTTCCCCACGAAGTCGCCGAAGCCGCTCGCCTGGGGTTGATCATCATGATCCCTTGGAGCGCCTTTATCGGCTGGCGACGCTATCTGCAGGGGATCATGATCCGCCACGGTCAGACCCGCTTGATCGGCTATGGCACCGCCGTGCGGATGGTGACGATGGCTACGGTCGCAATCGCGCTGTTCTTTGCGTCTGATTGGCCAAGCATTACCGTCGTTTCGATCGCCTTGCTTGCCAGCGTCATGGCCGAAGCCACATTTGCTCATTTTGCCAGCAGTGTGGTCATCCGGAACGAACTCGCCGAAATCAATCCCGCGCTGAGTTCGCTCACTCAGAAATTTCTTCTCCGTTTCCACTTGCCCCTGACCGCCACAACGATCGTAACTATCCTGAGTCAACCGCTCGTGTCGACCGCTCTTGCCCGATCGCCAGAGTCGACGCTGGCATTGGCCTCATTTCAGGTCGCAAGCTCGATTATCTGGCTGCATCGGACCATCGTGTTCGCACTACCCGAAGTCGTCATCACCTTGTATAAGGAAGGCGATGCTGCCCGAGTCCTCAAAAAGTTCTGTTGGGTTATCGGTATCGGCGCTTCGTTGACGATGGCGTTGACCGCAGTCACGAAACTTGATTCTTGGATCTTCAGAAATGTCCTTGGAGTGCAAAACGAGCAGATGATTCAGATGGCGCACTTGTGCCTGGCACTGAGTTGCCTGCTTCCCCTCTTTGGTGCGCTGCAAAGCTACCTTAGGGGCGTGCTGGCGGTTTATCACCTCACGGTTTCGCGACTCACCGCAATCTTCGTCGCACTCTTTTTCATGGTCGCGACCCTTATGGTGGGCGTCTCCGCACAATGGTCTGGTGTGGTGACGGCAAGTCTGGCTCTCACTGCCGCACAAGCAGCGGAACTCTTCGTGTTGGCAGCAGCTTGGAGGCGCGGCAAGGCGAAAACAAGCTTTGCCCAGCCGGCGATCTGACTCGAAAGCCCGGTACGCTAGGCATATGAAACTCCTACTGGCGAAGCTTTGTGAGTACGCATGCAAGTTGGAGAATCAGAGGCACTGCATGGTCGGGATCTTCGACGATATCCGTGTGCCAGCCTTGCCAATCGATCATCCCGCCTTCTACATCTGCGTCCAAGTAGAATTTGATGCCGATGAAGCTGGGACGGATTGGCAGATGGACGCGCTATTC
>CAMLEL010000147.1 GCA_946478935.1 uncultured Armatimonadota bacterium | reverse complement strand
GCAATGGAGAAGTTGGAGCGTGGGTGAACCGGCTCTTCGGGACTTCCTTGGAGCGATGACGAGTGGTCGGTATGACGGTGGAATTTTTGTGGCGGTCGGTAACTATACATCTGCTGCCCGAGCATTTGCCCACCGCAACCAAATCGAGCTAGTCGATGGAGAAGGTCTTCTGAAGCTTGTCCAAGGAGTTCAAAAGTCAAACGTTAGGTCTCCGGTATTCGAAACCACCACCACACCCCAAACGGTTCAACCGGTTACCTGTCCGCTTTGCGCGGCATCAATGATCAAACGAACTGCAAAGAGGGGAGAATTTGCGGGTTCCGATTTCTGGGGCTGCTCGCGATATCCTACTTGCCGCGGAACGAGATCGGTGGACGAATTGCCTTAACTTCTCAAACCTGGCCCTTTTGAACGACATTTTCGAAGGTAGGTTGACAATCATCGCTTGCAAACGCATGTAAGTAGGAGCGGTTCGTTTCGACCGAATCATTCACCCGTCATCGGATGGCATTTCGTCCAAGGAGGAGCCATGAATACTCTCGCGATTCTTGCATTTGCCATGGGCCAGGCTCAGCCGACTTCGATTCCATACAGCGGCGGAACGTTAAAGCTGGAGCGATTGGCATCGCTGGAGTATCCGTGGGGAATCTGCTCCCTGCCCGATGGCCGGGTTCTCGTCACAGAAAAACCGGGTCGGTTGCGCATTTTCCAAAATGGACAGCTTTCGGAACCGGTGAGCGGCGTGCCAAAAGTAGTCTTCCACGAACAGGGTGGGTTACTCGATGTGGAGCGTGATCCCGGGTTCTCAAGGAATCGGTTCATTTACCTCTACTTTGTCGAGCCTGCCGAGGTTCAAACTCAAGTTGTCGACAACTGGGATCCGAGAATCGGTCCGAAACCCGAGCGAATGGATCACACGTTGAAAGGAGGTGCGGTCGCAAGAGCTGTCCTCGATGGAAACGCCTTGCGCGATGTCCGAATTATCTGGCGGCAAAGCCCGAAAACGATCGGCAGGGGCCACTTTGGTGGCCGATTAACTTTTGATGCCGCTGGCAGGCTGTACGTGACGTCTGGTGACCGGCAACGATTTACTCCGGCCCAAGACATGAACAGCACGCTTGGCAAGGTGATTCGGATCAATCGAGACGGTTCGATCCCAGCTGGAAATCCGTATCCGGGAAAGGCCACCTGGTCTGTCGGGCATCGAAACCCGATGGGAATCGCATTCAATCCCAGCAGTGGGAAGCTCTGGATTCATGAGATGGGCCCCTTGGGTGGCGACGAATTCAACGCCATCAACCCGAGGACCAACTATGGCTGGCCAACGGTCAGTAATGGCGACAATTACGATCGGACCCGAATCCCCGATCACGACACGCAATTGAGATTCAAGAAACCTGCCATTACGTGGAATCCCGTCATCTCGCCATCAGGCTTGCTCTTCTACACGGGAAACCTGTTTCCCAAGTGGCGCGGCTCGGCCCTGCTCGGCGGGCTCTCGTCCATGTCTTTGATTCGGGTCAGCATCAAGAACGGAATCCCCATGGAGGAAGAGAGGATCGGTCTCTTCCGTCGGATTCGCGATGTGCATCAAGCGCCTGATGGCTCGCTGTGGCTTCTCGTGGATGCCAAACAGGGCGGAATGTTGCGGATGACTCCCGAAAGTTAGCGATCGTAGGTTTCCAGGTTCTGCCATACAATAAATTCATCCAGCCGGCAATTGGCCGGGAACGGGAGAGTGAGAAAATGAGAAACCGACGAGTTATCGCCAGCTTTGGAGTTTTGTTGACGGCCGCTGCTTTAGTCTTTGCGACGCAAGCGGTCCGCGCCTCGATCAATGGCAAGGCAGTTCCCGGGCGGATGATAGATGGCAGCGTCTATGTGAAGCTTGCTGACGTTGCAAAAGCCATGGACCAGGTGGTTTCACGCAGTGGCGGAGTTTATGTCATGTCACCGGCCGGTGGAGCCAACATGCTTCAGGGCACCAAGGGCAAGAAGGGCGAAGAACTCAATACAGGTAAGTGGAAGTTCATCGTTTCGGATGTTTTGCGAACCGACAGCTACATGCTGAAGTTCGCCGATTCGAAGTTCGAATTCACGTCAGACCCCGGCCAAGATCTGGTTGTCGTGACTTGTCGATTAAAGAACGCGGTCACGAAGTCAGTCAACATGTATTTCAACGGCTTGCAGAATACGTCGCTGACGGATATGAAAGAGCAATCTTATAAGCCGAAGTGGATGGATGTGGCGGGCGGAGTGGCTTCCATGATGCTGCCTGGATCGGCCAAAGAATTCGCCATCATCTTTGCAGTGCCGGAAGGCGCTGAAGTGAAAGATTTGGTGTACACAGTGGAGCCCGTCAGCAGTGAGTTTGGGACGGTCGACCTGCGTATCTCGTTGAAATAGCATTGCAGTCCGGTTCTCTTTTTGAAGCTATGGGCCAAGAAAACTGGGACCGGACTTACCCGTCACCGCGTTTACACTTCCGACATGGTAGGAAGATGGGGCATCGTGACAGACCGGGCGGTTGGACTCGCGTGCTTGGTGCTGGGCGTGGTCATTTCCGTGGGCGTTCTTCGCCACGACCCGGTTTTGGCAGGCATTACGGTGGCTGTTGCTTTTGGTTACACATGGCTTATCTGGCGATCCCAGCCCATTTGGATGGCGGCAGCGTTCTTCATCACCCTGCCAATCTGGATTGCTGCTTATGTGCTCTGTGACATCCTTCCGGGGGACTGGACCTGGAACCTATTCCACGAGTCACACGAGTCAGGGTTCGCTCTTGTGCTGTTTGCCTACACATTCTTTGAGGCTTGGGATTTTGGCCGTGTTCAATTTCGGCTCTCAGGAGGCGGTCAACGATTCCTAAATCGGGTTCCTTGCACGGTTTAAGTTTTGGAGCTTCAGACGGTGGGAAACCCAGCGAGGCGTCTCCGAAGCTTCGCCTGAAACAAAAAGGCTCCCGGATTACTTCTGGGAGGGGTGCGGATCGTTCTGTCTTGAATTCGTGGAGGAGTCGTGGTGAATTAGCTGCTTTGCAGTAAAGTTCCTGAATGCGTGTCCGGTACGCACACCTTTGCGACTTCCATATTGATTCCAAAGAAGGCAAGCCCAGCCTGATCGGAATATTCAACAGAGTTTGGTCACGGAGTTTCCCGTTTCAGATGCCCAGGCCATGCTCTATCTTCGTTTGCCTGGTTGTCGAACACGAAGATGCGGGCAAAGTCATACCATGGCGTATTTCGATTCGTAGCCCAGAGTCAGTTGAACTGATGGGCCTTGATGCACAAATGCCCCTTCCAGCCGATCTCATGCCGGGAGATCTGAACTTCAAGTGGGAGATTCGATCCCTCAGATTTACGGAAGCAGGGCCACATCTGATTGAAATTTCAATCGACGGCGAAAGCGAATGGTCGTTAGCGCTTGAAGTCCAAAAACGGGCATCAAATGGGTAAGAGCGCTGATCGTCTATTGGAGGAGTTCCGTCGGAACAAAACTGGGCGGAAGGTCAGTGAACTCGACAAACTATTGCGGGATTTCGGGTTTCACCAGAAGGAAGGAGGCAAACATATCCTATACTTTCATCCAGAGCATCCAGATTTGTTCATCACGGTCACGAGGTCAAGCGGAGCCCTCGGGCCACAATACGTGAGAACGGCCGTAGAAAGGATTGACGAGCTTCTAGCCAGAGGTTGGGGGCCAAATTAAATGCGAAAAGTATCCATTAAGATCGAAAAACAAGGCTGGGAGCCAAACATCAGGGAGGATGAGGGGTCCTTCTTTGCCTTTCACCCATATCTTCCCGGAGTCGTTTCTTCCGGGATCTCCGAAGCTGAAGCACGGGAGAATTGGCAAGATGCCTTGAACATGTTCCTCGAACATTGCAAGGAGTTCGATTTGCTGATCCCTGATCCGACGCATTTCACGGTTCGATTCGTGCCAGCAACGAACACCGAAGTCGAAACTTCTTCGGTTACGGCCACCTTCGCACACTGCTGAGATTCTTCCCACCGGCTGGAGAGTCGGGGTGAGGGACTCAGGAGTTGTGGCGCTGAAAGCTGAAATGATTCGTCAGGAGGCTTTACATTGCAGCAAATGCATGTGAGGACGGGATCATGGTTGCCTCATCTACCAGAGCAAAACCGATCACTTTGAAATATCAAACAGCAAATGTTGCCGAGAGTGTTGCGGCGATCACTTCCTATTACTGCAGTTAGCTAGGCTAGCGGATCAATGAAGCGGTTTGGATTGATCGCCACGGACTTTTGATTTGCCGTCCAAGAAAGTCAACAGGATATTCAAATGGACTCAATCAACCGTAACCAACCAGAAGATAATCGTGACGATTTGGCCGGCGCGGACGCCATCGAAAAGCTACGAGAGCTCGCGAAGGGCGCCTGCTTCCTTTGCACCCGAGTGCCATCAGGTGATTCGGAAGGCGCTCGCCCAATGAGCGTGCAAAAAGTGGATGACGATGGAATCCTTTGGTTCTTGAGTGCGATCGACAGCCACAAGAATCAGGAAATCCAGGCCGACCCGCGCGTCGAACTGTTCTTTCAAGGTTCAGCCCATTCTGATTTTTTGCACTTATCCGGACTGGCAACGATCAGTCAAGACCGAAGAATGATCGAAGAACTTTGGGAACCCATCGTGAAGACTTGGTTTACCGAGGGCAAGGATGATCCGCGCATCACGGTTATCAAGGTCACGCCTCAGCGGGGATATTACTGGGATACCAAGCACGGAAACTTCGTCGCAGGTGTGAAGATCCTTATCGGCGCGGTCACGGGCAAAACGCTTGATGATTCAATCGAAGGGACGATCACGCCGAAGGATGTTTCCGCAATTCCATAACCGGTGAAGCGTATGCTGTAGCCAATGATCAGCTCGACGGCGATCTTGGCGACTCGGGACGTGGTTGGAACGCTCGCCTACTACAAGGACGTTCTCGGTTTTGATAACACTTGGACTTGGGGCGAACCGCCGAGCTTTGGCGGCGCAAACTTTGGCGGTGTCAGCCTGATGTTTATGCTCGATCCCAAACTTGCCAAGCGAGTTCAGGGCCATCAGCATTGGATCAAGGTCGACGATCCGGATTCTTTGTTCCAGTTCCACCGCGAACGAGGAGCCAAGGTCGTTGAGACGATCGCTGATAAGCCTTGGGGCGTCCGTGAATACATTTTGGAGGATCCAAGCGGATATCACCTAAGGGTTGCCGGGCCGCTTTCGAGCGAAGCGCCTCGGTCGCAGCCGTTTCCGCGTGAGGTCAGGATCTTGCGGCGAAAACCGTCCGTGGAGGAATACGCACGGGTCATGGAAGCGACTTTCGGGATGAAGGATCTAGACCCAGAAGTCTTGGATCACTCGTGGGGTGGGATTGTCGCCCAAACCGCGGATGGCGAAGTAATCGGCACGGCGCGAATCGTTCGGGATGCTCCCGCCTGGTTTAGCGTCTGGGATGTGGGAGTCCATCCGGATTGGCAGGGTCACCAGATTGGGTCCGAGCTGATGCAGGAAGCGATTGCCATGGTTCATGAAGCGGCTCCAGGAGCATGGATCTATCTGTTTACGTTCAAGCATGGATTCTACGAACGGCTGGGATTCACCAAAGAAACGGTGAGTATGCGCCGTGCGTGATGGGTTAGATGTGGGCATCGAGGGATCGAAGGAGTCCTGTACAAGTGCCATACTGGCCCCAAGCAGCGCAGTCATGGGAGTGCGACTGCTGAAAGCGGTTAAGGAGGAAGTGCATGAGTGAAACGATGACAACGTCGGCAAAAGAAGAAATCGCCGGAAGAATTCAGATGGGTGCCCACCTGATGGGAATTGATCTGAAGTCGATGAGTGATGAGATGCTTTCTCATCAACCTGGGGGCAAGGCAAGATGTGGGTTCGACCTGATCTATGAAGTTGCACTGGTCAACCGCATGGTGTCCGATCTATTGGGCGGCGGAGCTGCCGACGTGGCAATGCCAAACGGGTGGACTCAGGCTCCACCGGACTACCGTTCCAAAGAGCAGGCGCAGAGTGATTTGGCGTCTTCGGTGCAGGAAATGCTCGCTACGTTTTCTGCGCTTCCGGAAGAACGCCTCCTGGAAGAGATGGATACTCCGCTCGGTCGGATGACGGTTGCCAGGTTAATGAATATCATGGCCTCGCACTTGATGTATCACTCAGGTCAGCTGAACTACATTCAGACATTGCAGGGCGACGACGCTTTTCATTGGGCTGAAGCTCACGGCTAGTGGATTGGCATTGGCACATAGGTCTGCGGCCGTGTAGACCTTTTCGCAATTAGCCGGGTTCCGTTCGAACTCGGCTATTCAACTTTGCGGGTGGCGGCGACACCCTGGGGTCGCTCTTGC
>CAMLEL010000146.1 GCA_946478935.1 uncultured Armatimonadota bacterium | reverse complement strand
GCTGCTGGTCATCGGCGTTGAGCAAGAGTGTGAGTCGCGAGTAGCCTGGTTGTTCGCAGTCGCCTGCATTGAACGAATCCAGCGAAAACCCGCGTCGACGGAAGTTGGAGACCAGGCGATTGATGGTCCCGGCTTCATTTTGAACGAGCGCGGTAACCGCGTGTTGACGGATGCTCATCGCGCACCCACCACTGAACTCAAAGCAGGATCCATGATCACATCGCTGTTGCTTCCTCCAGCCGGGACCATCGGAAACACGTTCTCTTCCATTTCAACCCGGAACTCGCAGAGAACGGGTCCGGGATGATCGCTGGCCGAGGATAGAGCATCATCCAACTCTGCCTCGGATTCACAGCGCACGTACTTGACCCCGTATGCCTCGGCAAGCTTGCCGTAATCTGGTGAGGACATTGCGACGTGGCTGTACCGATTATCGTAAAACAGCTCCTGCCACTGGCGCACCATGCCGAGGTAACCGTTGTTCAAGAGCGCAATCTTCACGTTCACCCCGTACTCTACCGCCGTCTGCAGCTCCTGCAAAGTCATCTGGAATCCACCATCTCCAACGACAGCCCAAACTTCAGATTCGGGCCGAGCAAACTTTGCGCCCATCGCGGCCGGGAAGCCAAAGCCCATCGTGCCCAATCCTCCGCTCGAAATCCAATTGAATGGATGACGCTGCTTCATGAACTGCGCCGCCCACATTTGATGCTGGCCCACATCAGTCGACACGATGGCCTCACCGCCGGTGTGCCGGTTCAGTGCATCGAGGACGTGGCGAGAAAGGAACTTTCCGGGTGGCACGACGAGCGGATAGTTTTGCTGCCAAGACCGGATCTGCGCGCGCCACCCGTCATGTCGCTTTTCTGGCAACTCACGATTCAGAAGCTTGAGGCTTTCTTTGAGGTCGCCAATGACAAAAGCAACCGGCGAAACGGTTTTGCCGACTTCGCTTGGGTCAAGGTCGAAGTGAACAATCTTGGCGTTCTTCGCAAACGCACGGGTATTTCCGGTGAGACGATCATCGAATCGAATACCGATTCCCAAAACGAGGTCGGCTTCCTGTACCGCCAATGTCGCGGCGGCTTCGCCATGCATCCCCATCATTCCCAGCGAGAGTTCATGATCACGCGGGAAGCCGCCGATTCCAAGGAGTGAATTGATGATCGGGATATCCGCGTGCTCAGCGAAGTATCGGAGTTCGTCGAATGCCTTCGACCAAACGACACCCGCCCCGGCAATCGCTACCGGCTTCTCTGATTCGGTGATGAGCCGAATGGCTTCTGAGATTTGATCGGGATCTGGAGCCGGAGGGAGCCGGTAGCCCCTTCGAGCGATCGTTACCGGGAACTCGGCATCGGTCTTGGCGATGAACACATCCTTTGGAATATCCACCAGCACCGGTCCTTTGCGGCCAGTGTTCGCAAGGTAGAAGGCCTCGGCCAATACGCCGGGCAGATCGTCTACATTGGTGACCAGATAGTTGTGTTTGGTGATCGGAATCGTGATGCCCTGGATGTCCGTTTCTTGAAAAGCATCCTTTCCAATGGACCATGAGTTCACGTTGCCGGTTATGGCGACCATCGGCACCGAGTCCATCATTGCCGTGGCGATTCCCGTTACCAAATTGGTGGCGCCGGGGCCGCTGGTGGCCAAACAGACCCCAGTTCTTCCCGTGGCGCGGGCGTACCCGTCGGCCATGTGGGCAGCGCACTGCTCATGTCGAACGAGAATGTGTTTGACCTCGGGCCAATTCAGCATCTCGTCGTAAAGGGGCAGGACCACACCGCCCGGATACCCGAAGATTGTGTCCACGCCCTCACGGGCGAGAGCTTCCATTACTATGCTTGCGCCTGAACGCACGTCGAATTTCCTCCTGTTTTCGCGCTCCGGCGGTGGAGCTCCAGGTTCCGACGGCGATGTCGTTGCCCTTTAGTTTCAGCTATTAAGTCAAACCCAAAGTAAAAAGCCCCCTCGGACTTCTTTCCGAGAGGGCTCGCTTGTGTTAGCAATCCATCTCGGCTAGGTAAGCCCAAGAATGAGAATGCTAAGGACGACGAGAAGAGCGGATCCAATGACGATCGAATACGAACCTTGGTCCGCTGCGAGATTGTCTGGTGGCGTGCTCATCTCCACACTCTTATGCTAGCACGATTTTCGTATTTCCTCCTGGGCAGGATTACCGATGGCACGACTGTAAAAACGTATCGGCATCTTTCGGGGACGTTAACCTAATAATGTTTCTCCCCTCACCGATCCAACCGTTGATTCTTCGCCGTTTGCGGGCGAAGGTTCGAAAGTGCCAGAGGAGGATCGAGTCACGGGACAGCGCAAGTCGCCAAGACTCGCGATTCCCGTTACAAATGGGTTTTTGGTCCAAGATTCGGCCAGCTGTACGCTTCAGCAGGCGGGTAAATGAAATCGCGCGCGAATAATCCAACGCGATGATGAGATCGGCCTGCTGCAACGGAATGTCAAGCCACTTGGTATAGGCGCTATCCAGAATCCATTGGTCACGACTACAAATCTCACGAATGCGAGCGATCTGACGCTCGACCGGCACTTCCACCCATCCGGGCTCCCAGGTCAGGGCGTCAACTTCGTGAAACGGAATGCCCGTTCGCTCAGCGAGCTTCTTGGCAAAAGTCGTTTTGCCTGAACCGGTAACCCCGTAAACCAAGACGCGGCGAGCCTTCAATCCAGTTTGATGGTTGGAAGTTTGTCACTTCCTTTGGCTTGGGCCAATTCCTCGAGGAACGTCGCCAGCCGCCCTGGGTGATGACCGCTTTGGTTGCTAAGAACCATCACGACGATGTCACCACCGATCTGGAGACCCCACGAGCTGTTTGCGCCAAGTTGCGAGCCGCCATGCACTGCGAACTTGCTCCCAGCGACCTCGGCGATGGTCCAGCCAAGTGCCATTGTCGAGTTGCCTGTCCGAGGCTTCTGAACGGCCCACATTTTTTCCAAGGTCTCCGGCTTAAGAATCTTGCCGCCAATGATGGCCGAGCCAAGTTTGCACATGCCGATCGCCGTAGCCTCGTAACCTCCGCCCGCATACTTCCAGGAGAGGTCGTCACGCTCCATAACTTTGTGCTTCCCGCCGACCTTCGCGTACACCTTCGTGCGTTTTGAGTTTGCTCCGGTCTCGCACCGAACATCTTCGATGCTCCAAGCATGCATTCGCTCGCCAACGTAGGCTCGATACGGCTTCTTGGTCACCTTCTCGATAATAGCCCCGAGAATCGTGAACGCATGGGTGCTGTAGCTGTACTTTTCGCCGGGGGTGAAAAGGAGCGGATCGTTCACAAATCGCGCCAGCGCCGAGACTTGCGTGGGGTAGTTCCGGAGGGGGCCGTCCGCGCCGTAATGACGGACGCCGGACTGGTGGCAGAGAAGGTCTCGCACTCGATAGATATGGTGCGGCGGTAGTTCTGAAAGGTATTGGCGAGCAGGCGCGTCGATGTTGATCTTGCCCTGTTCGGCGAGTTCAAAGATCAGGGTCGCGGTGATGGGCTTGCTAACGGATGCCAACCTAAATGAATCGCTGGTTTGTACAGGAACGTTTCTCTCAAGGTCGGCAAAGCCAATCCCCTTGGCAAAGATAATCTGGCCGTTCTTGGCAATGGCGACCGAGATACCGGGAACATCATAGTGCTTGCGGTACGCCTCGAGCTGTTCGGATGCGTATTGAGCATGCGGCCAGGCGCCTTGTGCTCCCGCAAGGCAGGCAAGTGCGAGGATGACGAAAATCGAAACTCGACGCATATTGAAATCCTACTCCGAATCGTAGCGGCCAGTCCCGGACCCTTGAGCCAGCGCAATCAGCCATAATGGAGTTCGGAACACTCCACCGTCGCAGTGTCTCTATTTCGACTTCAGTGGAGGCTCTTTTGCAGGCGATCAGCACTTTTCTAATTCTCATCTTTCACCTCTCGGTTGGACCGGCCGAATCGAAAGCTTTCAAAAGCCTGCAGGGAGATTGGATTGTCCAGCAAGCCTTTGTCGAAGGCAAAGAACTACCGGGTCAAGATTGGAAAGGGAAGGTTGTGAGCTTCCGATCGGAGGAAGTCGATCCCATATCCCCGCAGAGTGTGCTGCTTGGCGGAAGGCTGCGAGTGAAAGGCAACATGTCATGGATTGAGACCAAGTCACTTGGGCGATGCGATGACAAGGGGCACTTGGACGACCCGGATTCGGTGGAGTACGCAAGCTCCTATGAGATTTCCGGAAACGAAATGAAGCTGCTGCTGACCAAGGTCACAGCGCCGAATCATCGTGGCCCCCGGCCATTGGCAGAGAGCAAGGGCGAGGGCGGAATCTTGCTTCTTCTCAAGCGAAAGAAAATAGTCCGGACGCCTACGAAATCGCAACCGGGATCGCCGTGAGTTGTCGATCCTTCTTCAGGGGTTCGTGCCGTACGATCTCGTTGTAAAGGGAATCCCTCTCGACAGGTACTCGGTGGACTTCCTCGATCATCTTGATCATGTTGTCCCGGGTGAGGGCTTGACTCTTGTTGCCGAACTCACCTTCCTTGTACGTGATCTCATACTCGTGGACGGTTCCGTCAGCGTCGTCCGCGCCATACCAGAGCGCCATCTGAGTCACCGGCACTGTGTTCATGATCCAGAAGCTCTTGATGTGTTCGAAGTTGTCCAGCATCAGCCGACTGACGGCGATATTGCGGAGGTCCGTGTCGGCAGTGGGTTTGGGGATGTGCTCAAGCTCGGTCGACTCGGGATGGAAGCTGAGCGGAGTCATGGTGAGGAAGTTGCCAGTCTCGTCCTGTAACTCTCGAAGCTGGATGAGGTGATCCACGCGCTCCTCGTCCGTCTCAATGTGGCCGTAGAGCATGGTGGCGTACTGTTTGAGGCCCAATTTCGAGGCGGCGCGTGCCACGTCCTTCCACTCTTCACCTTTGAGCTTTTTGCCGAACAACTCGGCATGGACGCGATCGCTTAGGATTTCAATGCCTCCGCCAGGGAGAGAGTCGAGACCGGCTTCGATTAGATCGGCAAGCGCTTGGTCAACTGAGACCTTGCCCTGTCGAGCAATCTCCACAATCTCTACTGCCGTGAAGGCCTTGACGTGGACTCCAGGCAGCCCCTCTTTTACGGTGCGCACAAGATCCATGTAGTACTGGTAGGGAAGTCTGGGATTGATGCCGCCCACCATATGGACCTCCGTCAGGTTGGCATCTCGATGCCATTCCAGCCGCTCCTTTACCTGCTCAATAGACATCTGGTAGGGGGCAGGGCCGCCCTTCTTGGCATAGAAGGAGCAGAACTTACAGAACTTGTTGCAAATGTTCGTGTAGTTGATGTGCTGGTTGCGCACGAAGTAGGTCTTGGCGCCATGCCTACGCTCGCGCACAATGTTGGCCATCTGGCCGACGGCGGTGAGGTTGGGAGTCTTGCAGAGCCTCAGCCCGTCCTCAAATGAGAGCCTTTCTTCCGCTTCCACCTTTTGGTAGATGTCGATTAGGTCGCCGTAAATCCGCTCAGGGGAGAGTGCCATCGCCGTGCGGATATCTTACCTCAACTTTCAGTTTTTGTTGAAAGTTGGCATCGGGATCCTCGGTTAGATGTTGGCCCGTAGGGTTTGTGCGACCCCGCTCAGTTGCGACCGTCGCTGACGTCGATGCTCTCGATGATGCGCCACCGCGCGCCATCATTCGCCAATCGCTCGTAAAACCTGCCACTGCCCGTAACGACTCGCCAACCCGTCTTGGTCTTTCGCTCGAAGCTTTCAGTGGAGGTCAGCCATACCTGAGCTTCGTGACCGAACACCTCAAACTGCTCGATCCGGATACGCATGCGACCCTTCCGACGGTTTTCAAACATCGGGACAAGGTCTCGTCGAACATTCCTGAACGACCAGCGAGAGCCATCGAGCCCAATGGTTACTCCGTCTGGGTGCATGATTTTGGCAAGGCCAACAACATCTTCACGTTCCCAGCATCTGGCGAAGCGGTGATAAACTTCTTCCACTTCCTTGCGGGCCTGATGAGGGCTCGCCTGGCCGGCAATGAAAACTGCGAGAATCAGGCTTGCAGTCATTGATGCACCTTACCAGGGGAAGGCACCGCTCCCGGATCGAATGGCCGTGCGACTCGGCACGTTAGCCGCGTGGACTACGCGACAAGGACTCAAATCTGGTCCGAAGAATGGGCCTTCTCCAGCGGCTTGCGACTCGCGACCAACCGCTCTCGGTAGTCGTTAAACGTGCAAATACTCCTCAGCCCCAGCACCTGTGAGACCGTGACGGCCGTCTCCCAATTATGGGGATTGACTTTGCCGTCCAGGCACTTGCGCTCCTCTGAGTTCCATCGATGACAATCGCGACAATCCAAGGGGTCACCGGGTAAGAAAGGGAGAGATGATCGGCTCCACCCTCGTCTTCTGTCTGGCATTATATCAGGA
>CAMLEL010000145.1 GCA_946478935.1 uncultured Armatimonadota bacterium | reverse complement strand
GGTGTCTTCGCAATTCCCGCCCTCGAGGCGCTTGCCGATCACATTGTCCTGGCCGTTTCACAACCTGACCGGCCGACCGGGCGTGGGATGCGGCTCCAAGCCTCGCCGGTGAAACTTCGAGCAATCGAACTCGGCATCCCAGTCGAGACGCCTGAGAAAGCCCGCTCACCAGAATTCGTCGAACTTCTCGAAGATGCGAATGCCGATGCGCTCCTGGTCGCAAGCTACGGACAAATCTTGAGCCAGCGGGTTTTAGATTCCGCGGCGCGCGGTGGCATCAATCTTCATGGCTCGATTCTCCCGAAGTATCGCGGGGCCGCTCCGATTCAACGCGCCATCCAATCTGGCGATACCGAAACTGGCGTCACGTTGATGCAGATGGATAAGGGAATGGACTCTGGAGACATCATTCATATCGCTCGCTGCCCAATTGGACCGGATGAAACATACGGAGAACTTCAAGCTAGGCTTGCCCACTTGGCCGCTGAGTTGGCCGCCGACTGGATGCCAAGAATCGTCGCCGGAAATTACTCTCGAACACCGCAGGTCGCTGCGGAAATGACGCTCGCTCCCAAAATTGACCGTACGGAGGGTGAATTGGACATCGCTGCCGCGGCCGAGCATGAGTACGCCAAGTTCCGGGCATTCACGCCCTCTCCGGGCGCCTATATGAAGACTCGCTTTGGAATTCTGAAGATAGTGGGCGCCAGGTTGGGCACTAACCAGGGTCCCGCGGGCGTTGTGCTGTCTGTGACCGATGGGTGCGAGATAGCCTTCGGTAGTGGCAGCTTGAACCTGCTAGAAGTTCAGTTGGAAGGTAAAAAGAAAATGTCCGGCCGAGATTTCGCAAACGGTATGCGATTGAAAGCGGGCCGGGATTCAATCTGAAAATCGACATGGAAGAGAAACAGCCGAAAATTGTCCACAAACTCCTCGTCCGCACGTTCCTGCTCCTGGTAACAGTCGCTGCGGTCTTCGTGGGTATCCAGTATGTGCTGGGGTGGCGCAAAGATCCGGATTCTGGCGTGGCAGACACCAAGCAGGTGATTGCCGCTATCCAAATCCTGGAAAACGGCCAACAGGCGGTTCTCTTTGACAGCGCAGGAAAGAAGACTCCCAGTCCCGATTACGTAGACGGCAAGACCGATCGAGATATCGCATGGCGACCAGACGGCAATCGACTTTACTTTGTCAGTGATCGAAAGCAGGATGCCTACCACATCTACCGCTGGAATCCTGCTTCGGGTGCTGTCGACCAGCGGAGCACCGGCTCACTCAGCAAGTTCGACCCAAGCTTTCCCATTCCAACATCAGATGAAGGGGCCGCCTTACGTAATGCGGGCAAGAATGCCCTGATCATCCAGGGTGGATTTGTTTTGAACTTCGATTTGACGGAAAGCACGTCGCAGCAGCTTTTGCCACCCCCATCGGGTGTTACGGTCGGAGCAGAAGAAGGTGCGGGAGGATCTGGCCAGTTTGACGCCCTGTACAAAAAGTACGGCAACGCCTTCCGGGCGGCGCGTTGGTTGAAGGGCGGGGATTACATTGCCGCCGTCATGAAGGGTGATGAACATGAAACACTGATCATCCAGCGCATGACAGCTGCGGACGCAAGCTCGGAAGAAGAGCGCATGATGCAATTGGCGCCGCGAGCGCTGATGGGAGCTGACCGGATCGATATGGATGTCGATCCCACCACCGGCAACCTGATATTCACGATCTTGAACTTCCAGTTTCCCGATCGCGACAACATTCCCGAGCGGTACATCAAGAACGGACGAGTGGTTAAAGACTTCCTTAACGGATTGTTTACCTATGATCCCACCAAGGCCGCCAACGAGGCACTGACGGCGATCGCGATGAGTAACGTCGAGAAAAATGCGTTCGGCCCGCCTGCTTGCAGTCCCGATGGCAGCAAAATCCTTGTCGCCACGGGGAGCTACGACGGCAACTCATTCACGCCAGTCAGCTTGGCTGTAATCCCCAATACCATCGGTGGTATTCAAAACGGTTCGCTATTGGTGCGGGGTGCGATCTTCGAAGCCTCATGGCATCCCAGTGGCACCAGCATCGCATACGTCAAGCGGGATGGCGGGAAGCGCTCGATCTTCAAGATCAATGCCGATGGCAGCGCAGAAACGAAGATTTCGGA
The DNA here is from genome assembly GCA_946478935.1 of uncultured Armatimonadota bacterium. The sequence continues at coordinate 4,324 of CAMLEL010000145.1, read as the reverse complement.
TGATGGAGACTATATGACCCCGATCTTCAGTCCGCAGTCGAAGTAGCTACTTCGGAAGCGCGTTCGCGGCTTGGTGGCCGATCACATCGATCACCAACATGAGCGCCATAAATCCAATTCCCAGATACAGGGTCAGTCGCGACATGAAGTCGTCAAAGCTCGCCTTGCCCTTGAACGTTGTTCGGACGCTGCTGCCTCCGGACATTGCATCGCCTTTGCCCGTAATGAAGACAAGCGCGGAGAACACGACGGCCACAAACATACCGAGGCCGATTAAGATTACATAGATCGAGTGCAGCACGACGAGCCCGAAAGCATACCCTAGATGGGGAGATTCCAATGAAACAGGGCGGAAAGCCCGGCAACGATTCCATACACCAGGAAACTGCCTGCCATTACGTGGAACAAACCGCTGTTCCAAAGACGGCTCGCTATCCCGACATGGGATGACCGTACGGCACTATGGCGCTCAAGAAGCTCCTTGCCTGATCGAATCCCCATTTCAATCTGCTTGTCGCTCGGTGGCCGAGTCGTGATCCAATACTGTGTCCAACTTCCCAATCTCCGCCACAAGAGAAGGGTGCCCACAAGGGCCAAGGTAAGTCGCAGCGATTCCGGCTGAATTAACTTGTTGGCAGCAATTCCCAGAAAGATCGTCCCTCCAACCGCCAAATTGGTTCCGCATCGGGGATGAACCCGCGGCATTCGCTTGACCACGCTTGGAATGAGCGGCTCTCCGCGCTCGATCGCGTGAACCACCATGTGCTCCGCGGCGTGAATGCCCGCGATCGGCAAGAATCGAAACGCTCCACCAAACAGTCCAAACATCGCAAATGACGATAGGAGGTCTGCCGTCCGAATGTTCACACCTTTCCCAACAAGCCATTCAAAGAGGTAGATGCTGAGAATGGATGCTCCGGTCAGAATTGTGAAAAGCATCGCCCCAGTCGACACCAGGGCCCATCCCTTTGCGCCCGCCCCCACTGCGCCTGAAGTCAGATAGACGCCGAATGGCGTCGCCATGCCACCGACCAACGGTGGGCGCAGGGCAAGTTCTGGAGCCGCAAACAGATCGGAAGCACGCAGGACACCAACGACTCGGTCGCCATCATCCAAAACCACCACTTCGCCGCTTGCGTGGCGCTCAAACGCCCGTAACGCCTCTGCACCCGACTCGTACACACGGACCGTCGGAAAGTCCGTTGCAAAGGCCATCTCCACGCCTTCCGTCTCCGGTACTCCGCGAGCCAGGGCATCAGCAAGGGAGCGCTCAGTTACGACGCCCCGCAGCTGTCCGTCTTCAACCACCGGGAGGGCTCCCGCGTAGTTTTCCCGCAGCTTGGGAATGATCCCCCCAATCGTTTGCTCAGCGCCCGCAACGAAGGTTGCTCGCATGAGGGTTGAGATCGGTCGGTGAAGAGGGCTCACATCCATGGTGTACGCCTAACGATTATGTTGGATGCAAGTAGGATAATCTTTTGGACCTAGGAAAGGCGAAGGGAACATGGACAGGATTGCGATTATAACGAGCGGAGGCGACGCGCCAGGAATGAATGCGGCGATTCGCGGCGTCGTCCGCGCTGCAATCGGACGGGGGGCGAAAGTGCTGGGATTCCATCACGGGTACGAAGGCATCATCAAAGCCGAAACCGAGCCTCTCGATTCGAAAAGCGTTGGTGGCATTATCACTCATGGAGGAACCATCCTCCGCACGGCCAGAAGCAAAGAGTTCATGGAGCGGGCCGGGCGCGAGCGCGCAATCCAGGTGCTCAAAGAAAACGGTTGCGAAGGCATGGTCGTTATCGGAGGTGATGGGTCCCTCACGGGCGCCCTCAAACTGCATGAAGAATTCGATTATCCGGTTCTGGGTGTTCCCGGCTCGATCGACAACGACATTTCCGGTACGGACTTTTCGATCGGATTCGATACCGCGGTCAACGCCGCCTTGGACGCCATTGACCGCGTTCGTGACACAGCCTATTCCCATGAGCGCGTGTTCGTGATTGAGGTGATGGGCCGACGGAACGGGTTCATCGCTCTTGAAGCCGCGTTGGCGGGCGGCGCGGAAGCCGTGTTGATCCCCGAGATTCCCTACTCGCTCTTGGAGATTTGCGACCAGCTCCGAAAGTCCGCCGACAAGGGCAAGCGCAGTTCCATTATCATCGTCGCTGAGGGTGCTGCCAAAGCGGGCGACATCAAGGAATTCATTCAGAAAAACACGGGCTTTGAAGCCCGAAACCTCGTTCTGGGTCATATGCAGCGCGGCGGCTCACCCACCGCCTTTGATCGGGTCCTTGCGCTTCGGCTTGGCGCCTTTGCGGCGAATCGCCTGCTGAGCGGATTTCGTGGTGAAATGGCGGGCGTGGACGGCACGAAACTGGTCGCGCATCCGCTCAGCTACGTACTGAGCACCGAGCGAGCGATCGATCCAGAAAAACTCCTTCTCGCCGAAGTCATGGCTCAATAGAGATCGCATGGTACTCACGGTCACACTCAACCCTTCTGTCGACAAGGCGATCTTCGTCGAGACTCTCAAAATTGGCGATACCAACCGAGTCGCCAGAACCGAGACCGATGCGGGCGGTAAGGGTGTCAACCTTTCCCGCGTCTTGTGCGAACTCGGGGGCGACACGGTGGCCACTGGATTTCTTGGTGGTGGACCGGGAGCTTACGTGCGCAAGGTTCTGGATATACAAGGACTTCATCATTGCTTCGTCGAGGTGGCTGGAGACACCCGCACCAACATTAGCGTGGAAGACGATTCCAAGAGCACGCCGACGACATTCAATGAGCATGGGCCGAATGTGCGACAAAAAGACTTGGATGCCCTATTTCGAGTCGTGGAACAACATCTGCCTAAGGCAACGTGGATGGCCATGGGCGGATCTTTGCCACCGGGCGCTCCCACTGACACATTCCGCACCTTGGCGCAGATGGCTCGCAGCATGAACGTTCGCACGCTGGTAGATGCGGACGGCGAAGCCATGAAGCTTGCGTTGGAAGCCGAACCCGATATGATCAAGCCCAATGAAAACGAGGCGTCACGACTGCTCGGTCGTGAGATCAGGGGTCGTAATGAGGCTTTGAGAGCCGCGAGTGAACTCCATCGACGTCTGGCCGGACCTGATCGAATTGCGCTGATCAGCCGAGGCTCCGGCGGAGCGGTGATGGCATGCCGCGACGGCTTGTTCGATGGAGTGACTCCGAACGTCGAGATGCGCAGCACGATCGGCTGCGGCGATTCCATGCTGGGAGGAATGCTTTGGGCGCTGGAGTCTGGCAAACTCTTGGAAGAAGCGTTCCGGTGGGGGTTGGCGGCCGGCGCGGCGACCGCCTCAACCGATGGCACGGCAATTGCCCGCGGTCCTGTTATTCAACAGCTCTTTGATCAAGCTAGGGTTGAGTCTGTCGAGAAGACTCTTGAGAGCTGAAGCTTCCGAAGATTGCCCGGTAGCAGGGTCCCTGATACCGGTGACTTTGAGCAGCCTTCTAATCAAGTTGTTTCGCAGCTAAGCCCAGCCAGGATAACATAAGGTCGGTTCGGTATTAGGGCAGCAAACTCTTTGCAACTTCTTGCGGACACCTGATTTCGCGAAGCATCGAGCCGGTGCTTTCTGCTGTCAAATCCTCCGTTCGTACTTTTGATCGCCTGACTCTGAATGTCACCCATGTCCAACAAACCGCAACGCATAATGCAAGCAGCGCTATCGTTTTCGCGTCAATCCCCTACGAGTACGATTCTGCAAAAACAGCAGAGCGCTGAAGAAAACAAGTCCTCCGACTGAGCTTACATAAAGCCATGCCCAAGGATTTGTCTGGGGTCTTAGTTTGCCGCTAGATTCGACCAACTCGCCTCTTGCCGTCATTTGCAGCAACTTTGTCGGCCCTGCCACGACGACTGTGAATGGTCGAAAGATGTCCTTCAGTGTCAAAGATGTGGAAGGCTCCAGGGTCTCCAATGCGGTCACAAACTTACTTGGGGTAAGTGCGATTGATGAGGGAGCCACACCTTTCACAATGCCTGAACCAGTAATTGGCAATTCCACGTTACCATCCTTCGTCCACTCTTGCAATGAAACCTCTGACACTAAATCCACGCCAGATCGCCTGAACCTCAATTCTGACTTTTCCATTCTCCATCCCGATTTCAAGCAAGAAACCAAGACTTTAAATGTTGTTCCGCCTATCTTTCCAAGGGCTTCAACCTTTCCATTTTTCTCCACAATCGTATCCGCTTTACTTACAAGTTCATCATATGGTAATCCTTGATCTTCAAACGCTAGAAGTACAGAAGAAAACTCGTAACCATTCTTTACGATCCTTC
>CAMLEL010000144.1 GCA_946478935.1 uncultured Armatimonadota bacterium | reverse complement strand
GAATTTTGAACTCAGCCATCAGTTCCTGACCAATCCGGAGCAGGCGAAGGGTGATGCCATCCTGGGTTCGGTGCCGTCGCCGGAAAGACATAGTGTTTGGAAACTGGACTACAAAGCTCCTAGCGGATTCACTATGGGTGGCGAGTGGCGGGAAATGCGAAACGATCAAAATGATGCGCTTCGCAGAACGGCTGGACTGAATGTTACGCTCTTCGAAAAGTCAGGATCGCCGCTAAAGCTGTTCTACGGTTTAGAGGAAGTCAACGGAAATGGACTCGCAAGGCAGCTTACGAGTCGGTACAGCATCCAGTTCGATCAACGAGCGGGGCCCAACCAGACTTTCAGCTTCTATGCTGGGAACATGAGCTATCGGTACAACGTTGCCGAAGGGTTCAAGAAGGATAACTGGTCCCTCAGGCTGGATTATTCACTGCGGTTCTAGATTCGAGACGCCTCGCCGGTATGCTCCGAATCGATGGAAATCGTTTCCTATGGTGGCTGGAACCGCTGTGCCCGAATTCAGGCGGGCGACGCTGAACTAATCGTTACCCTCGAAGTCGGTCCCAGAATTATCCGCTATGGATTCGTCGGTGGTCCAAATATGCTCGTTGAATACGCCAAGGATATGGGTAAGACGGGTGGCGACGAGTATCGAAGTTACGGAGGGCATCGACTCTGGATCGCCCCTGAAGAGGATCCCAAAACACTCCATCCCGACAACGAACCCGTTGAGGCACTTGAAGAAGACGGTTGGCATGTGTTCAGAGCCCCAACTGAAAAATGGTTCTTGCAGAAAGAGATTCGCATCCGAGTCGTGGACCAGGCGGTCGCAATCGAACACCGGATTTACAATCATGGAGCTTATGCAGCAGAACTCGCGCCCTGGGCTTTGACCGTGATGGCGCCGGGTGGTGAATGTTTGTTCCCGCAGGCAGCATCCATTCCCCACAGCGAGAAAGTGCTTCCGGCACGCCCGCTCATCCTGTGGCACTACACGGACATGTCAGACCCCCGCTGGACCTGGGGTCGAAGTGTCATTCGGCTACGGCATGATGCGGCCAGCGGACCTCAGAAAGTCGGCGCTTTTGTGGACCAGGGTATTGCCGTTTATGCCAATGGGGGATCCTCGTTCCTCAAGCGATTTGGCGCCGAATCAGAGTTTGTCTATCCAGACGGTGGGTGCAACTTCGAAACGTTTACGCGGCAAGACATGTTGGAGGTTGAGAGCCTAGGCCCGATGGAATCGGTACCCCCGGGAGACTTCGCAACGCACCTCGAGACCTGGTATCTGATTCGGGATGCAGTCCCTCCTACCGACGACACGGCGTGTGGCAACTGGATCGCAGAATTGGCAAGCGAGCGCCCCCTGGTTGGCTAATTGCCGAGCATGGCAGCGTCAGGAATAGTCCACCGGCCGGTTATTCGCTTGCCCTTGGCATCCCAATTAACCTTGGCTGCGCTCGGCGAAAGCGTGACGCTGGTTCCACTTACGGTAACGAAGTGGTTTCCTCCGGGGTGGCGGGCAGGTCCCGTTTTCTTGAAGTCGCCACTCTTTGTGTTCCGGTAGGCGAGGCGCGTCACCGATGAGACCGCTTCTTCTGGGAGCCGATTGCCGGTGTCCCACGTCACCACAAATCCATCGCGAACCGGCTTTTCATCCGGGCCGAGAATTGGATGGGGGTTGTACGTGCTATTGGAACCGCTACTCGCCGTCTCCGTGATCAAAACGGCCGACTCAGGATTGGAGATAGAGCTGAGTGGCATTCCCGCCATGGGCAGATACATGCCATAGGCAACCGGCATCAACTTGCCGGTCTCACTGTCATGATCGAAATAGCACTCGTCGTCGCTCGCTTTGGGACACCTGAAACTCGTATCCCGCTTCATGTGGGGATCGATCAAAAATGCCCACGTGTAAAGGCCGCCGTCATTTTCAACGTAAGGTGTGTAGCCATCGACGGTCACGTATGCAGGCGGCAAGCGATCATTATTCTCCGCCGAGTACAGCATGATTGCCTTTGAGATTGCCTGCATGTTTCGCTTGCAGACGAACGAGTCGCTGTTTTCTTTAAGGACAAAATAAACCGGACTCAGGACGATCGCCAGCACAACCAGCGCAATGACGAAGACTTTGATGTCTTTCTTGTTGATGTACTGACTTTTGGGTTGTTCGTCGGTCCTTTCCAGGTCCTGCGGGGCTTGGCTCAAATTCGTTTCCTTGTCTGACTCAACCGGTTTGCGGGCCGATTCGGTTCCTAGTCCGGTTGACTTGGACCTTCGCGGTGGGGGAATCGCACACGGAACGTGGAACCGTGGCCCAACTCGCTATCGATTTCGACTTTGGCATCGTGTGTGACAGCAAGCTCCATCACGATCTTGGTGCCCCAGCCTGAGCCTCCGCCTTTGTCCCACTGACTGCGCGCATTGCCCTTTAGAATTCGTTCCGCAATGTCCGGCGTCATTCCGGGGCCGCTGTCTTGGACCTCAATGATATGTTCCTTACCTTTGAAGAGGTAGCGGACGGTGACCTCACCGAGAATCACATCATCCTCGTTACCCACAACATGGGCCTGCCAGTCGTCAGGGATCGTTTCCTTTACGGCCTTGATGGCATTCCCAACCAGGTTCTGAACGATGCGGAACAGATACAGCTCATCGTGATATAGGGGCGGCGCGTCTTCTTGGATTTCGTACTTGAGGGAGACATGGTTCTTGCGACCTTCGGTCTCCAAGTATGCCGCGCTTGTCTGAATCGTCTCCGCTAGGGGGGCTAACACCTTTTCGGGCCGCAACGACCGACCTGCAGATAGGTCACTGATCAATCGCGAGTATCCGACAATTCGATCCACGGACTTTTGAATGTCCGTAAACATCCCGTCCAGCGTGTCGACGTACATCGAAACGGAATCATCGACGTCTGCGCCCTTCAGGTGTTCTTTAAGTCCACCCATTGCGAGCTCGCTGAAGCTCAGATTGGCATAAAGACTGGCCGCGAGATTGCCGATGTCGTGGCTTACTTTGCCCATACCTAGGAGGCTCGACGCGCGTGTGCTCTCTTCTAGCAGGCGTGAGTTCACATAGGCCATTGCCGAAACCGCAGCTACAGTTTCGAGGACGGCGATGTCCTCCTCGGTGAAAGAGCCATCGTTCTTATTCAGGATTTGGACGATGCCGATCGGAGTTTCATCTTCCATCGCCAGCGGACAGGCGATCATGTTTCGAAGCACTACTCCAGTGGCTTGTTCAAAGTCGCTCAATTCGGGGCGAGGAGGGAACTCTTTGGTGACAGTCTGTCGGGATTGGAAAGCTTGCCCAGCTACCCCGTAGTCATCTGGAATATCCTTAACCGGTAGCTTGTCCGCAACTTCTTCCGGAAGCACATGCTGAAATCGGAGCCGACGATTCGCAGGCTCATGGACGTAAATCGTTCCGCCCGACGCACCGACGGCTTCCACGCAGAGCTGCAGGACCTCCTTCAACAGGCGGTCAAACTGCCCAGTGCTGGCCAGCTTCCGTGTGGCGATTTGGACGGCTTGGATGAGCCGTGCATTCGTATCCATTCGCTTGGAGTTTACTTGACTCGACGTTTACCCAAAGCGTCCAGAAATGTAGTCCTCGGTTTCTTTCTTTTGTGGAAACAGGAAAATGTCGGCCGTAGAGTTAACTTCCACCAAGTTGCCGAGCATAAAAAATGCCGTGGTGTCGCTTGTTCGCTGAGCCTGCTGCATGTTGTGAGTCACGATGACGATCGTATATTGGTGCTTTAGCTCATCGATTAAATCTTCGATGCGGCTCGTGGCGATCGGATCGAGAGCCGAGCATGGCTCATCCATCAGAATGATCTTGGGATCCACGGCAAGGGTTCGAGCAATACAGAGTCGCTGCTGTTGACCGCCCGAAAGCGCCAGTGCCGATTGCTTGAGCTTGTCCTTGACTTCGTCCCATAGGGCAGCCTTCTTTAAACAATCCTCGACCAAGTCGTCCAACTTGGACCGATCCTTCAGGCCGTGGATCTTTGGCCCATAGGCAATGTTGTCATAGATAGACATCGGGAAGGGATTTGGCTTCTGGAAGACCATCCCAACTTCCTTGCGCAATTCGACAGGATCGACGTTCGACGCGTAGATGTCCTGACCATCGAGGGTGATGGTGCCTTCGAACCTGGTGCCATCGATCAGGTCGTTCATGCGGTTCAAGCATCGAAGGAAGGTGGACTTGCCACAACCGCTGGGCCCAATGAATGCGGTGACCTTGTTCGCTTCGATATCAACCGTGATGCCTTTCAAAGCTTGATGAGATCCGTAAAAGAAGTCAACGTTTCGGGCGGCAATCTTGATCGTCGCTGTTCGCGGCTCGGGTTCTACGGTCGGTAAGGCCATGACCATTAATTCTAGTCTAGTGGACCTATGTTAAGAAACCGTTATGGTTGGCAGGACTCCTGGATACGAGGTATACTAACAAAGTTACGTAACGCGATCGCATCCATCTCGCACCCAGAATTCTGCCTCCCATGGCTATTCCTGATTCGAGATCGCAGCCTTCTCTTTCCGTACGAATCAATCAGGAGGCCAAATTAATGGCAACAAAAACACTATACGTAGGCAATCTTCCGTACTCGGTCAACGAGGAAGATCTGGCCAACCACTTCGCACCATACGGTCCGTCCAACCCCCGAATCATCGAGGGACGCGGATTCGGCTTTATCGACATCGATGGAGATAAGCTCGAAGCGGCAATCGCCGACAAGAACCAGAAGGAACTGGGTGGTCGCACCCTCACCGTGAACGAGGCTCAGCCCAAGGGTAGCGGCGGTGGCGGTGGCGGTCGATCCGGCGGTGGCGGCGGATATGGCGGCGGCGGCGGTCGATCCGGTGGTGGCGGCGGCTACGGCGGCGGCAAGGGTCGTCAAGGCGGCGGACGCTGGTAATCCAGGCCTAAACTTCAGCCCGCGCAATTTACTTGCGCGGGCTTTTTTATTTTCCATCCTTCAGGTACTTGTCTGGCAGGGTCAATTTCGGATCTTCGGCTTGCCAAACGATGCTTAAGACCCACCAACGCGTGCCATCGTTCCAAAGCTGCATTGAGTTGATCCCCCGCATAAATGGCTTGGCGTCATCCTGCTTCATTCGAGCTTCGTAGGTGGTCCAGACATGAATCAGGTTTCCAAACTGTTCGGTACGGCGAGCTACTTCTTTCTCAAAAAATCCGCGCTGCTCAAGCACGGGTCCTGACTGTTTGATGTAGTCCTCCACCGTCATGTGTCGTCTGCGGACCTCGCCATTCGGCGTTTTTGCGATGGCGACCATGCGCGCATCTTCAGTAAATAGGGAACGCATCCGATCCCAATTCCGTTTCTCACCCGCTGATCCAGAAATCACGCTGTAAACAGACTTGACGATGGCATCAGCTGACTCGACATCTGCCTTTGCAGCGATCGGGACTTGGGACAATGCAACGGTACCAAGGGTTAATGTAATGGCGACGGCAAGAATTCTCATGATGTCGGATACTTCTCGCATACAAGGTTGGGTTCCTGCCTCAGCGCATGATCGACCAAAACCAAAGCGGCCATTGCTTCAACCATTGGAACCGCCCGTGGCAGAACGCATGGGTCATGCCGACCCCGTCCCTGCAGAGTCGTATCCTCTAGACTGGTATTGACCGTTTCCTGGTCTCGCATTACTGTGGCCGTGGGCTTGAACCCAACCCGAAAGACGATTGGCATTCCATTCGAAATCCCTCCCTGGATGCCTCCAGATTGATTCGTTGTTGTGTGAACAGGCCCGGCGCTTAAGTCCTTGCTCCCGGAGCGAAATGCGTCGTTATGCTGCAATCCAGTTTGGTAGGTCCCGGCAAATCCGCTGCCTACCTCAAAGGCCTTGCACGCTGGCAGGGAAAGGCATCCTTTTCCCAGGTCAGCCTCAAGCCGGTCAAAGACCGGCTCTCCCCAACCTGGCAACACTCCTTTGATGACGCACACGATACTCCCGCCAACGGAGTCACCACTCTTCCTGATCGATTCGATGAGTTCGATCATGCGCCCGGAAATCGAGGGATCGGGGCAACGGACGATGCTCGATTCAACTTGTTTCAGGTCAATCGACAACGGGTTGACGTCCGTTGCGATGTTCTGAACCCGCTCGACATAAGCAAGGATTTCAACACCCCACAGGTAACTCAGGACTCTCTTGGCCACCGCGCCGGCTGCAACGCGACCGATCGTTTCGCGAGCTGAGCTTCGACCCCCGCCCTGCCAGGCTCGGATACCGTATTTTTGGTCATAGGTGAAGTCGGCATGGCTGGGCCGATACTTGTCCTTCATTTCGTCGTAGTCATGGCTCCGAGCATCTTGATTACGAACGATCATCGCGATCGGCGTACCCAATGTAACCCCGCTTTCGTGAACACCGCTTAGGATTTCGACACGGTCGGCTTCTTTGCGCTGCGTGGTAATGTGGCTCTGACCCGGGCGTCTTCGATCCA
>CAMLEL010000143.1 GCA_946478935.1 uncultured Armatimonadota bacterium | reverse complement strand
AAACGACTCAACTGATACTCGTACCGCTCGGCCACACTGAAGTGTGGCAGAAAACAAAAATGCCTCCCCTGGATGACCCAGAGGAGGCATTTTCAAGCTCAATTATCGAGCGTAATACTCAACGACCTGTTGCTCTTGGAAGAACTTGGGGAAGTCCTCTCGCTCGGGCAGGGCAATGATCTTGCCGCTGAATTTCGTAACGTCGGCCTCCATGTAGGCAGGCACCGCCGCACCTTCAAAGTGATTGTCTCGCGCGATCCGTCGGCTGGACTCTCGATCTCTCACTTCCACCACATCTCCGACCTTCAGCTGATAGCTGGAAATGTTGACCAATCGCCCATTCACGTGAATATGGCAGTGGGAAACCATCTGTCGAGCCTGGAAAATGGACCGAGCGTATCCAAGACGCCAGACAGCAGTTGCAAGCCGCATCTCCAGCAGGCGCAAGAAGTTTAAGCTCGTGTTTCCGCTCATTCTCTGTGCCTTTTTGAAGGTGTTTGAGAATTGCTTCTCGAGCATGTTGTAATACCGGCGAATGACCTGCTTTGCGAGCAACTGCTCGCCGTATTCGGACTGCCTTCGATCCTTCAGATTTGGACCATGTTGGCCGAGCGGATAGGGCCGCTTGGTCACCGACTTGGTGGGCCTGCCCCAAATATCGAAGCCGACAGTGCGGCAAATATCAGTCTTTCTTCCTCGGTATGTCGCCATAAATTTGAGCGCGCCCAGAATTGGGCGCTCCTACAATCTTCCTAATATACCTCAAGGCTAATCGGCGCTGGGCCCAGATTCACCTTGGAATTCAAGTTGATACCGGCGATTCTCGTCCTTCTGAGAATCGCCGGTCAATCAACTATCTGCCGATGTCGGCGCCGCTTCGGTAGTAATCACCCAAGAGGTGCTCGGCAAAGTACTCCATCATAAGGTTGGTGAAGTATGGCTGCATATCCGCGAAGCCATGAGCCTTGCCCGGCAGCATCATCAGATCGAAGCGCTTGTTAGCCCGAATGAGGGCGTTTACCAAGCGCACGGTGCCAGCTGGATGGACATTGTTGTCCATGTCCCCATGAACCAACAACAACTTGCCTTTCAGATTGGCAGCCAGTTCATGGTTGGTTGGAACCTTGATCTGGAAGGCAGGCGGCACAACTTGCCTTTGCCCCTGACCACCTTGCTGCTGCCCCTGACCACCTTGACCCTGCGTTTGACCGCCTTGCCGCTGGCCACCCTGTCCCCGACGTCCCTGGGCAGCTTCCTCCTCGGTCAGTTGCTGCATGGCCAAGAATGGATCGAAATTGAACCCTTCGTCGATCGGGTCTTCTCCTGGCGGCCGGGTACCCGCACCAGAAGTACGACCGATATTGCCAGTGGTTTCTCGGAGCCCGTGGTGCTGCTCACTCCAGTTTTGGTTGTAAACGTTGTTGTCGTGATTGCCTGCGCTCGACACACCGACTTTGAAAAAGTCGTTGTACGGGGGCATCAGCATGGCTGCAGCCGTCATAAAGCCACCGCCAGAGTGACCAAATATTCCGACTCGATCGATATCGATCCAAGCGAATCTGGCGGCCAATTGCTCGATACCGGCCTTCTTGTCAGCTAGGCCATAGTCACGCAAGTTGTAATAGCCGTAGCTATGGTATGCGTTGGACCGGGCCGGATTTCCACCGCGATTACCAATCTGAATCACGATGAAGCCGAGTTGGGCAAGTCGCTGATTTGTAGCCGTCGCTGAAAACGTAGCGCTTACACTTTCAGTCTGCGGACCCGGATAGACGTTCGCGATGATCGGATACTTCTTCTTCGGGTCAAAGTCAGTTGGCTTCCAGAGGTTGCCATAAATGTCTGTGACTCCGTCGGCTGCCTTGACTTTGAACGTCTCTGGCATCCGCCATCCGGCTTCGATCAGCCGCGATAAGTCCATCTCTTCGAGTTGCATCAGTTCCTTGCCGTTATCATTTAAGAGCTTGGCGCAGGGAGTCATGTCTGTTCGCGAGCAAAGATTGACGGCGTAATTCTTGCTGGGCGAGAGAACCGTCGCGTGATCGGCATTGCCTGGATCCATCAACTTGAGTTGCGAACCATCAAGACGAATGCTGTATAGGTGCCGATAATAAGGATTCTCATCCGGTTCTCGGCCAACGCCTCTGAACCAGAACATTCCCATCTTTTCGTCCACATCAACGATGTCGCTTGCTCGAAAGGCTCCGCTCGTGATGGCGTTCTTCAGCTTGCCATCGTTTCCATAAAGGTAGTAGTGCCCCCAACCCGTTCGTTCAGAGAACCAGATAAAGTCGCCGCCTGGCTTTAGGTACCGCACCGACTGCGTCTCAAGGAACGCGTTCTCAACACTTTCCGTCAACAGCACCTTGATCGCCTTGTCGGCAAGGTTCATCTCGCAGAACTCGAGGTTCCTTTGCAGTCGATCTCGGCGGATGAATCGCAAGGAGTCGCTCGAAGTGTCCTGCCAGTGAATATTCATCAGGCGTTGGTCTCGGTAGCGGTTAACCGGCAGTTTCGCCAACTCCTTCTTTTCCGGATCATAGGCGAATAGCTCGACCTGCGTGACGTCGGCTTCGCCGGGCATGGCGTATTTGTATGTCAGCAGCGTTGGACGCGGCTCAGCCAGCGAGTTCACCAAAAAGAGGTCTTTCACTTTTCGTGAGTCGTTGCGCGTGACATAGAATCGCTTGGAGTCTTTGGACCAGGTGACGTTCGCGCGGACACGCTTGTCTCCAGGAAGATTCGCGCGACCGCCCGTCTGACCCTCTTCTTGGTCGTCGTCCTGCTGTTGGAACTGTTGCCGCACTTCGTCGATCTCTTGTCGGCTTCCGAAGCTGTAGTCCTTTTCACCGTCTTTGGTAAGTTGAACGGGCTCTTGCTCCTTATTGTCTTTGACATCGACCCAGTACAGGTTGTGGTCCATTGCGTAGACGAACGCCTTGCGATCCGGAGAGTAATTTCGAAAGTCCCGGTTTTGGTTGTTAAACCCTCCTTGGCCAAAACGGCCACCACCTTGACCCGGACCCGTTGGAGGAGTCGCCGGACCGGTCGCACGCCCAAGATTCTTGAGTTCCTCGGTCTTCAAGTCATACTCGAATCGAGTCTGATCAATCGTAAAGCGCATCAAATTTGCGTTCGTGGTATCGAAGGTGACCGTCGTGATTGGCAGATTCGTGACGTCATATGGCTTTTTCAACGCTTCAGAAAGCTTCGCCGCCATCTTTGCGCTATTGAAGAGATGAGACTTCTTACGGGCGCGCGGATCGACTCTCCAAAACGTGACCCCGTTGGAGTCTCGCCACGAATACCAGAACACGTCCGTTCGGTTGATAAAGTTGGGGGTCAAACTGGTGCTATAGATGAATTGGCGAAGGTTTTCGGGTGCGAATCGGTTCGCCAGTTTCCAGTTGGCCCGGGGTTGCTGATTTTGCGCGGAAGCCGATGCTACCGCGAGGGCCATGACGAAAAGGCCGGAATAAATGCGAAAGGGAAGCATCGTGCTTCCCTTTTCGCTTTTTGGTTGACGAGTTCCTGCTTAATTAGCGGCGAACGAATTGATAGTACCGATCACCGTTTCGCGTCACCACCCGCCGGTCGTAGCGGCGTCCATCCCGAATGAAGTAGGGCTGGCTGAAGTAAGATGCGCGCAACCGGTCAACCTTGGATTGGCTCTTTCGATCTTGCTCGTATCGGTGAAGGGAATACAAGGCTCCAGCCGCACCAGCAAAGACCAACCGATTGTCCTTCTGCAACAGGCCAAGCAGTGCTACGCCGCCTGACAGGTAGGCGAGATTCCGCCACTCATTCTTTGTCTGCTGGCGTCGGTCAGACAATCGATCCAGCTCACTTTGCGTGCGGTATCGATCACTGTTTTGAACCGATCGATACCGGTCCTCCGAATAGCGTCGATCTCTCTCACGTCGATCATCGTCGCGGTCACGGCTCTTGCGCTGACTCGGGTGCTGACCGTAAGCCTTGCCATTTTTGTAGTGGCCCTTCTTTTTTCCCCGACCCTTGTCGTCGTCGGCCAGTACAGGCGTGATCGAAGCGCCCATGAGCGACGCGGCGAGAATGGTCGAGAGGATAACTTTAAACTTCATCCTGAACTCCTTTTCCTACATTCAGAAAACCCTGAATAGTTGGTTACACACTATCAGACGCCCGATTTTCTCGAAGTTTCACTAAAACTTTTGCCAGGGTGTCTTTGGCCTATTCGGACGACGGTGCGAGATGGGATGTTCGGGCCCTAGGGCTTCGAGGCGATGAATTCCTTCCAGAGCGTGTCGGCGTCCTTGCCGGTCAACTGCATAAAAACGGGCATCGGATCTTTGCCTTTTCTCAGTTCAGCGTCCAATGTCGGGACCAAGCGCATATCGTATTTTCGTGACGTCCATGCCAGCCAGTAAGCCGTCGTTCGGTACGCATCCGTGTACTTGGATTTCTCTGGGTCGATCCTTGGTCGGGCGGCTTCTGGCTCGTATCGCCACCAACGGATATAATCGGCGATTCCCTCGACAAGCCATCCCACATTCTTCTCATTTCGGGGGTAGGCCTGGATAATGTGCGTCAACTCATGAACCATCATTCCAAGGTCATCGGGACGTGCAGTAATCCACTTTCCGCTGACCGTGATCGTGTCACCGGATGCCCAGGCAGGGGCTGAAATCTCTTTCTTGATGACAATCCGAATCCGTTTAGGTGCTTTGAAATCCTTCGTTGCAAGGAGCGATGTGACGGTGGGATACCAAGCCTTGACCACTTCCTTCGCGGCATCACCCCAAGCTTTGGCTTCGGGAATCTCCGATACATCGACCTCGATCGAAGGCGCCGACAACGGTGTGCTGAGTGGGTAGATATGACGGTCGAGTTTGGCTTCGGGTAGCTGGGCAAGGCCGATGGCAACTGCCGCAATTGCTATGATCATGTGTCCATCTTATCTGAATCTTGAATCACAGCCGGCACCTTCGCGAACGCATCTTTCGTATGCCTATTTGTTATGGCAGATACAATAGATCGACATATCAACGCGGTTGGGCGGACGTTCGTTTGGCATGAGGTTTACGGACCATCTGCCCAAGTCGCCATTGATTTTTACACGAAGGCCCTCGATTGGGGGACTCAGACAATGGATATGGGGGAGCAGGGGACTTACACGATGCTCGTCGCCAATGGAATGCCCGTTGCTGGCGTGATGGGCACCGAGGCTGTGCCGGACATGGCTGATGTACGTCCTCACTGGTCAACGTACATTGCGGTGGATGACGTAGATGCCAGGGCATCCAAATGCGTGTCCCTCGGTGCCAGCATTTTGGTTCCGGCTATGGATGTTCCGTCGGTTGGACGGATGGCCTTGCTTCAGGATCCACAAGGAGCGACATTCTGGCTGTTCAAGGATTCCAATATGTAGTTTTGGTCCCACCGAGCGGGGAACCACAAGAATGCGAGCCTCGTATCAAGAAGTGAACATCGAACACCAGGGGAGCCACCTGTAAGGCTGAGAAATCTAGATCGCATCTAGATGACCCTTTGAACCTGATGCGGTTAATACCGACGCAGGAACAGTGAAAAAACATCGGTGTTCAGAGGGAAGCTGTTTCTTTTAGTAGAGATAGCTTCCTATACTTTTTTGCCCTCCTCACGTCCGTGTCCACGATAGGATAAGGAAATGAGCAGGATTTATCTCACCTTGGCTGCCGCAGCAGCGCTTACCATAGGCTGCAGTTCGGACAACACCAGCGCCACTGGATCCGAGTCCACTTCCGGGAGCCCGAGCGCATCCACAACTTCCGGCACAACCACCACCGTCGTCTACTCGGAAATCCAGTCACTACTGGATGCCAACTGCGTAAAGTGTCATGGGGCCAGCAATCCAAAGGAAGGCTACAGCTTCGTGGATCATGCGTCTCTCATGAAAGGTGGGGAAGACGGTCCAGCTGTCGTGGTTGGAGACCCTGAGAACAGCTTGATCATTCACGTACTGAGAGGCAGCCACGGAAAACCGCAGATGCCGAAGGATGCGAGTCCTCTTCCCGAAGCCGAAATCGCAAAATTTGAGGCTTGGATCAAAGAAGGCGCAAAAGCATAGCGCTGGGATCTACCCAAACCTCGGGAAAAGCGTATATATTCCCTTAACATGAGGTTTGTGTCTTTATCTGCGAGCGTCCTTACGCTCGTTCCAATCTTTGCGCTTGCACAGTTTGATTCTGGTGGCGGCGCTTCATCGAAGTACCCCGTCGGTTCTACCGAACGGTTTTTGGAACCCATTTCGTTTCGAAGCGTGGGGCCGTCGACTTTTGGAGGTCGAATCCTCGATCTTGAGGTGGACCCACGGAATATAAACACCATCTTCGCGGCGTCTGCCACCGGCGGAATCTTCAAGACGGTCAACAACGGCACGACATGGATTCCCTGCGCCGAGTACCACGCACCGCAGAGCGAAGGTCGCTACAACCTGGCGTCTGCGCCCAGCGGCTCTACCACCGGCGCAGGCCAACACACGTTCATTTGGG
>CAMLEL010000142.1 GCA_946478935.1 uncultured Armatimonadota bacterium | reverse complement strand
CCGGGCAGTATGCCTTCCGCGACCGTCGAGCTAAGAAACGCGATTTTCGCCGGCTGTGGATCGCGAGAATCACCGCCGCTTGCACTGAGAACGATATCAAGTACAGCCAACTCATCTTCGGCTTGACCAAGGGTGGCATCCAAGTCAACCGTAAAATGCTGAGCGAGCTCGCCATTGCCGATCCGGCCGCATTCTCGGCGGTTGTGGCGCAGGCGAAAGCCGCGATCGCCTAAGATCGGCCCCTTAGGTGAAACGGACAGGAAATGCTTTCCTGTCCGTTTTGCCGTATCTGGGTCCCCATCGGGTCCAGGATGGGTTATCCAAGTAAAATGGAGGTGCAAAGATGCAAACTCTAACTGACCGCGAATCCCCAGCCATCATTTCCGCCCTGCCGACCCATGAAGCCGAGTTTCTAGAGCAGGTCCGCCAGTTTGTCGCGGCAGAAGTATTGCCAAACACCCGCGAATGGGAGCGGAACACGGCTTTTCCGGACTCAATCTGGCCGAGACTCGGTGAACTTGGTTTGCTGGCCATGACCTTGCCAAAAGAAATGGGCGGTCGCGGATACAGTTGCCGAACGTACGTGGATGCATGCCGAGAAATTGCAAAGGGTGATCCGGCGCTCGCCATGAACGTTGCCGCCATCAACGCTCTCTGTGTCGCTCACTTTGTGGATTTTGCGAGTCAGGAGCAGCGCGACAAGTACCTGCCCGGCATCATCAAAGGCGAGATCACATTGGCATGGGGACTGACGGAACCAGATGCTGGTTCCGACGCACGCCGGGTGCAGACCCGAGCGACGCCGATCGAGGGCCGGCCTGGTTTCTATCATCTGAATGGTAGGAAGATGTTTATCACCAATGCTGGAAAGGCGGATCTGATCATCATGATCGCCCGCACGTCCGACACTGAGCTGAGCGCATTCTTCTTGGAGACCGATCAGCCGGGATTCCAAAACGTCGAGCGGATTCATACGGTTGGAGTCGCTGCCTCTTGGACCACCTCGTTTGACTTGGTGGATGCGGTGGCATGGCACACTCCCTGCACGTTCGAGCAGGCTATTGGCTTACTGTTCCGCGGACGGCTCGGCATTGCTGGTATGGCGCTTGGCATTGCCGAGAAAGCTTTCGAACTGATGGTCGAGTACTCCAAGGAGCGTGAGCAGTTCAACCGACGGTTATGTGACATGCAGTCGGTCCAGAATATGATCGCGGACAGCGCCATGGAGATCGCCGCCTCGCGGCTCCTACTGGAGCGGGGCGCTGAAATGTACGATCAGGGGTTACCGGTCGTGAAGGAAGCGTCGTTCGCCAAACTCTATGCAAGTGAAACTTCGAATCGGGTCACCAACCGTGCCATACAGGTTCACGGTGGCAGAGGAATGACGCCCGACTATCTCGTCGAAAAACTTTGGCGAGATGCCAAGCTGACAGAGATTGGAGAAGGCTGCAGCGAAATACAACGCATGGTAATTGCCAAACAGGTTTTGAAGTAGAGACGTAAGAACAGAGGCGATCAGAGATCGCAGCAAGGAGATGGGAATGGTTTTCTCGGCCGCACTAGCCGTATTGACGCACGCCATGGTGGCTCCGCCCCAGGACGTGCAACTTGCCCGTGTTTACAAGTTGGGCGAAAAGCACACTTATGAGATCAAGTCGAACATGTCGATCCAGCACAAGCAGCGAGGACTGCAAACTTGGATTCCTGAAGACTTGGACCTCAACTACCGCTTCACCACTGAAGTAAAGGCTCTGAAGGCAGATGGTGTGGCTGATGTCCACTACCAACGGCCGACGATGACCATCATCACCGGTGAAACGTTCGACAGCCCGCCCAAGACGGATATAGAGAAAACCAAGATCAATTTCATGCTGACGATGTCGCCGGCCAATGAAGTGCTCAACGCGAAGGACCTCAATCCGCCCGCTAAAGAAAAGCCAGGCAAGAAAGGGGATGGCGTCAAGTTCATTCGATTTACAACTGCGGGAACGAGCACGCCCCAAATAGCATTTATCAGTCAGTTTGTTGGAGAAATCCACCGCTTGGCGCTCTTTGCCGGCAGTTTTGAAAGCTCGCTCGACCTTGCGCCGAGACTCCCATTTGAGAAGCTCAAAGTAGGCGACACTTGGAAGCGAACAGTCGGCTACACGCCTCAAAAGCTGAAAGGAAAAGATGGCAAGACTGTCAATCAGCGTTTGGACTACACATTCACATACAAGGGCCTGATCGACTCGGCCGGAAAGAAGGTGTACCGAGTAGTCGGTAATTGCGAGTTGGATACGAATCTTGCCGATTACGTCCACGATTTGTTTGAAATCAAGTCTGAGGAGTCAGGTCTCAAATCCATTCCATTGCGCTTCAAGGCACAGATTGATTTCGACCTTGACCCGGCGACGCGAAAGACTTTGAAGGCCGATGCGACCTCTGAAGGTGGATTCCAAATCGTGCTAAACGATCTACCCAACTATCCCATAGAGGAAGAGACATTTAAAGGCAAAACCCAGCTTCGAATCATCAGTCACACGGTGGCCAAGCCCGCAGCAAAACCAGGTAACAAGAAGGGCTAGTTCTTGCTCTTTTCGTCACAAGCGCCCGTCAAGGATTCCCTTTGGCGGGCGTTTGTTTTATACTTCCGTTACTGGAAGTAGCAGACGCCGCTTCCGATGAGTCGTTGGCCGAACTGACCGGCGAACAACGAAACAGGGAGCGAGTGCAGAGCAAACGGGAGTTGGTATCGGTTGGACGAACCTTCTTGGCGCTCGGCGTTATCGCTACAGCACTGATCCTTCTTCTTGGCAAGCTCCGGCCCCCCACTACAACGCCGTCTGTTTTCTGGCTCATCCTTCCGACGCTAGCGTTACTTGCTGAAATGCTGCCTGTGGAGCTATCTCGACGGGGCGTGCGCGTAACGTTTACGCTTCCCTTTGTAGCAGGAGTAGCTTTTGCCAAAGGTCCACTCGCAGCGGTCGCTGTGGATGCTCTCGTGACCCTGGTGGCCGGATACGCCATGGTACGTCGCCGTCGATCCCGGTCAGCTTGGATGTGGCTTGGCATCAATGCCTGTGTCGGCGCGATCAGCGCCAGTGTTGGCGCATTGGCCAAGATTGGACTGGAGCGCTCGGTCAAGAACTACGACGGGAATGCTGCCGTCGAGTGTATCGCTTTTATGCTCGGGTACGGCGTCGTCAATTTCCTGCTGGTCACGTATTTGGAATGGCGTAGCAGCGGACGTACTTGGAGCGAGAACCTTGTAGAGACGCTCAAGCTCTCGATCAAAAGCTTCCTTCTCTACACGGTTGTGGGGATGGCGGTGGCCATTCTCGCTTCTGAGGGCCACTTTGCTTTCATTCCGTTTACCCTGGTCCCCGTCTTGGCTCTACGAACTGCGCTGGAATATCAGACGCGCATGTATGAGCATTACTATGAGACGATCACCGCTCTTACGCTCATGCTTCAGCGCGCCCATCCTTACACGCATGGGCACTTGGAGCGAGTCGCACGGATTGCCGAGGAAGTGGCCAGGAGGCTTGGGCTTTCGGGTTCACGTGCTCGGATGGTGCGAGAGGCAGCGGTCCTTCACGACATCGGGAAGATCGCGGTCGATGAATCGCTACTCGACAAGCCAGCAAAACTTACCGCTGAAGAGATGGATCACGTTCGGATGCATGCCAGGTGGGGAGCTGAAATTCTCGAGCCGGTTCGGGGTTTCAAGGAAATGCTGCCCTGGATTCGGCATCACCACGAAAGACCCGATGGCGCAGGTTATCCGAGCGGACTCAAGGATGCGCAGATTCCGATCGAGAGTAAGATAATCGCAGTGGTGGACGCGTACGACGCGATGACCGGGTCAGAAATACCCGGCACGAAGCGGACCTACCGGGATCTGATGACCTCGGAAGAAGCCCTGGCTGAGTTGGACCGATGCTCCGGCTCGCAATTCGATCCAAGGGTCGTTCAGGCATTCGTCGCCGTAGTGGCGGAGGGTCGTCGGTGAATTGGGCGACCATAACAGTCTTGGTCGTTGCCGCGATTACAACGGTCTGGCTGGTTTACTATGTTCACTTCTACCTGCCTGGCCAACTCGAACAGCGATTTTCGGAATCGATGAAGGCATTCAGTAAGGCAACTGAACTCCGATTTCCGAACAACAGTGGCCGCACTGAAGAGGTCATGAATGTTGCACGGTTGATCGGTCGGCGATTCAGCTATTCTCGGTCCGAACTGCATGCATTGGAACTCGCGGCTCACTTGCGAGACATCGGCTGCTGCGCGATTCCATATCGTCCGTTTAACAGCAAAATCCGGGCTGATTGGACGGAAGCGGAAGAAAAGGTCTATTCCAAGCATCCCGAAGTGAGCGGGGCGATGCTCGAACTCGTTCCTTCGCTACGGCATGTCGCCGATTCGGTTCGTTGGCACCATGCCAGCTTCGATGGTTCGAATGTCCTGGGGAGCCCGATTGGGGCGGAATTGCCCTTGAATGCTCGGATCCTCAAGGTCGCTTCTGATTTTGTGTGGCTGAGCCTTGAAGTCGGTCCCGGCGCGGCGGTCAAGGCAATCGAGAATGGAGTGGGTTCCGAGTATTGTCCAGATGTAGTGGCGGAATTCAAGCACGTGCTAACATCCTCGCGTGTCTCTGAACCCAAAGCCAGCCTTGCCTGACGCAAAGCGAATCGCCCTCCCGCTGATCGTCCTCTTGCTTGCTCTGGTCATTCGGCTGACTTCGATCGGGTGGGGCCTGCCCAATGATCGCCACCAGCAAAGCTACCATCCCGATGAGCCCGTGATTTGGCTTTACAGCCAGGCGATCGAGCCCACAAAGCTCAGCTTTACCCCTGGCTTTTATAACTACGGAACGCTTTATCTGACCACCCTGAAGGTCGCCACGGATGTGGTTGGCGGTTACTCGGGGCTCGGGCTCGACCCGCAGAAGCCAGAAGAGGCATGGGCATTTATCGGAAGGGCTCATTTGGCTGGACGCGTGATCAGCGCCTTCGCTGGCGCGGCAACGGCGCTGTTGATCGTCCTGATCCTTCGGCGGATGGCCGTGAATGACTTCGGCGCCGCCTTTGGGGGGCTCGCGGTCGCTTTTGCGCCTGCCCATGTCGTACATTCCCGGTTTCAAACGGTGGACATCCTCGCCGCATTCTTCATCGTCGCCAGTGCCTACTTCGCATTGAAGATTCAGAGCGCGATCGCGGAAGGAAATGGAACGGGTGAGATGAAACTGGCGATCCTCAGCGGCCTTTTCGCGGGCTTGAGCGCTGGAACCAAATACACCGGAATCCTCTGTCTGGTCACTCTGTTCGTGGCCGCCTTCATGCTCAAAGGGAAATCGGGATGGAAGCTTGCTGCCGCAGGATTGGGAAGCGCAGTCATCGCAGTCCTTTTGACAACTCCGGGATTCCTGCTCGAAAACGCTGAGTTCATGAAGGGATTCCTCTTCGAGACCAAGCACGTGAAAGATGGCCACGGATTGGTATTCGAAGGAACGAGTCCCGGGTTTGTCTATCACATCGCGAATCTGTTTCTGGGCCTTGGCCTGTTTGTGACTCTCTTGGGGGCGGTGGGCCTGATCGGCGCGGCCATCAAGAAGCGGGTTTGGGCCCTGAGCCTTCTGGCTTTCTTTCTGATCTATTACCTTGTCATCGCCGGTGCGGAAGTCAAATTCATCCGCTACACATTTCCCCTCTACCTTGGTCTAGCCGTTGGTTTCGGTTGGCTCATCGGGAAGGCTCGGGAGCGGGGGGGGCGGTGGCATGCGGTCGTCGCAATGGGAATGTTGGGTCTGGGCGGATTTTTCGGTGGCGGTCTGCAAGACACGGTTCGATTTACGACGTATATGGGGGAGCCAGATCCGCGGGACGCGGCCGGCGATTATCTACGGGGCAAAGATGGATCGGTCGGAGTCGTTGCTGATCCCTGGTTCTACACACCGGCGATACATCCTGAGTTGGGGCGGCGTTTGCAGTATCGAGCAGGCATGCCATTTGTCGGCTATTCCACTTATGAGCCCACCCATCCCACCGTTATGGCGCTCACGAATCCCTCTATCGTGAGGCACGTGCCGGATGGTGACCTGGCCAAGCGGATGGACTGGGATCCTGATCTCTTGGATGTTGACAAACCCACGTACGTTGTTTACAGTTCATTCGAATCTGAAGGATTGGATCGAATCACACGCATGGCGCAGCCATCAGCGGTAGGGAAGGCGACTGCCGATCGAGCGAGAAGCTTCATGGAAAAGCTGCGCGAGTCATACGACTTCGACCGCCAATTTGGCCCGGATCGTGACTATGTGCACGATATGCTCTACGTTCAGCCTACCGTTTGGATATGGAAGCGAAAGTCGGGCCGCTAACAGAGCCGATCGACTGGTTTGTCGATCACCTTCGGAACGAAAAAGGTTCGAGTGAGCATACGTGCTCGGCTTATTTCAACGATCTGCGTCAGGCGGCCAACTATTTTCTGGCTCAAGGACTCCAACGCTGGGCAGAGCTTGACGAGGTCGCGATCAC
>CAMLEL010000141.1 GCA_946478935.1 uncultured Armatimonadota bacterium | reverse complement strand
TTCGCTGGCAACTTCCAGTGGAGTGACAAACCCGGTGCTGCCCATGCCCAGATGCAAGAGGGCAAAACCGGCCAATGCGACTCCGAGTAAGGCTAGAGGCAGTCCACTGTTTCTCTCGGCCGCGACCTTCGCCACGAGCGGATTATAGCTGACGCGCTATACTCAATCTTGGTGAACACGATCAGCCTTTCGAGTCGCGTGGGCGCACTGAAGCCCTCACCAACGCTCAGCATTACCGCAAAGGCCAACGCCATGAAAGCCGAAGGAATCGATGTGATTTCCTTTGCTGCCGGTGAGCCTGACTTCAACACTCCTGAACCGATTTGCAATGCTGCGATCGAAGCCATCCGCGCCGGCTTTACCAAGTACACGCCCAGTGCCGGCATCAACGATTTGAAGGATGCGATCGTGGCCAAGCTGGACCGCGAGAATAACGTCAAGGTAGCCCGGGAGCAGGTGGTGGTCTCCTGCGGCGCCAAGCACTCGGTTTACAACACGATGATGACGCTCCTCGATCCTGGCGATGAGGTCATCTTGATCGCGCCGTACTGGATGACCTACGCCGATCAGATTAGACTGGCCGGCGGCGTTCCAGTCGTGATCAAAACGCGGGCAGAAAATGGATTTGTCCCCACGTACGATGACCTGAAGGCCGCCGTGACGGGACGTACCAAGGCAATTCTGATTAACAGTCCCTGCAATCCGACGGGAGCCGTACTGCCGCGAGAGAGCATCAAGGAGATTGCTGCTCTGGCCCTGCGTCGGGGCCTATGGGTCATCGCTGATGAGATTTATGAGCGCTTGATTTATGGCGAAGAGCATCAGAGCATCGCCGCCTTGGGAGCTGACATCGCCAAGCAAACCATCACCATCGGCGGGTGCAGCAAGACGTACTCGATGACGGGCTGGCGAATTGGCTTTGCCGCCGCTCCGGTCGAAATCGCAAAGGCGATGTCGAACTTTCAGGATCAGGTCACCAGCAACCCGACTTCGTTCGCGCAGAAGGGGGCCATCGCCGCTTTCAATCTTCCCGGGGAAGCGGTTGAGAGTATGCGGACTGAGTTCCTGGCGCGCCGAGACTTGATTGTCGGTCTGCTGAGGGCGATTCCTGGATTGCAAACACCAGAACCCAGGGGCGCCTTTTACGCATTCCCCGATTTCTCATCGTATCTCGGAGGCAAGGTTGCGTCGGACCTGGATCTGGCCGCATTTTTGCTGGAGGATGCAAAGGTAGCGACGGTCCCCGGGTCGGTCTTTGAGGGCCCTGGACACCTCAGGCTCAGTTATGCGGCGAGCCGCGAGAACATTGAGAAGGGTGTCGCAAGGATTGCCGAATCGCTTAAAAAGCTCGTGTAAATGATTCCCAAGCCGATCCCACTGCGTAATGAAGAGGTATTCCGCCTCGCGATGCGCCATCGCTCTGCTGCGCCAAACTCCGTTTCGGACAGTTATGAGCGCCTGGAGTATTTCGGCGATTCTGTGCTGGGGCTCATCATCGCCCAGTATCTCTACGAACATCATCCAAATTGGGACCAGGGCATGCTCTCCAAGGCGAAGTCCAGCATCGTTCAGGAGGGGCCCTTGGCTGCCACAGCGCTTCGTTTGGGCTTGGATGCCTATTTGGAGTTGAGCCCGAGCGAGGAAGCGACGGGCGGACGCACTCGACCTTCGATCCTTGCCGATGTATTCGAAGCCGTCATCGGCGGGATCTATCTTGAGTCTGGACTTGAAGTTGCCCGGTGGTTCGTCCTGGAGCAATTACACCAGTTTATCGACCAGATCTCTGGTGGCAATGTTTCTCCCAACGACTTTAAGTCAAAATTACAAGAAGTTGCCCAGGCCATTTGGCGCAAAACTCCCAATTACCGCATCGCGAAGGAAATCGGCGTGGCGCATGAAAAGCGGTTCACAGTGCAGGTCCTCTTCGACGACGAAGTAATGGGAGAGGGCGTGGGACGTTCAAAGAAAGAGGCCGAGCAGGCCGCAGCCAGTGATGCTTTAGAGCTCATCGAACGGGCAAGACGTGCGCGAGAAATGGCGCATGACCCGTTCGTTGAGTAGTTTGGAACGAATCTTGCGTTCCGTTAGTCATAGCGAGAAAAAGAGGTCCTTGACCTGCTTTGTTTGAATTAGGAGAGACGATTGAGTTTAGTTAGGTTGTTTGCAGTCTTTGCAACCTTATGCTTGTTGGTGTCGGTGACTTTGGCGCGTCCCGACCTGAACGCGTTTTTGAACCAGAAAGTCAAAACGACCGAGCAATTGGTAAATCAAGCGCGGCGCGATCGCGAAGTCATGGATCGATACATGCGGCACTACAGCATGAATCGAGAAGAAGTTCTAGCGTATCTCGGCAGTCTGCGTCCCGGCACGATCAAGGAAACGGCCGTTTACGCGGTCTACAGCGTGCCGGAAGGCGGACGAATCAAAGTCCACTTGGAGCGCCTCAAGAAAGGAGAGCCCGTTTTTATCGATGCCGCCGGCGAGCCGCAACTCTTGATGAAGTGTGGAAATCCGCTCACGCTCGGTCCCAAGGATGTCATCGCCGAGAACCAAAAGCCGGTGACCGACTCGATCCTTACCGTCGAAGAGTCTCCTCTCGAGATCATGACCGAAACCGATTATGCGATCGAGCCTCTTTTGGAGTTGGAACCGACCGCGCCCGTCTTCACGTTTCCTCCGGTCCCGGAAATAACGCCGATTCCAATCACCCCGACTCCGCCGAGTTTGGGCGGATTCAATCCCCTCCCGCTTGCCCTGGGTGGACTGCTGTTCGTAAATGACAGCGGAGGCGGCGGCGGCGACGGGCCTCCCCCTCCCCCGCCTCCGGTTCCAGAGCCCGCGACGATGCTGGTCCTGGGCGGCGCTGTGGCGTATTACGGCTGGCGCAAGAGAGCGAAAAAGGGTTAGCCCACAATTTCCAAGACCGGACTGGGATCTTCATTGAAGCTGAAGCACCCGTCCGGTTTGGACATTACGATGTTTTCAATCCGAACCCCGAATTCGCCCTCAAGATAGATGCCAGGCTCGATGCTGAAGCAATTTCCTTCTTCCAAAACGAAGTCACTGCCAGGAGCAATGTTGGGCGCTTCATGTCCGTTCATGCCAATCCCGTGACCCGTGCGGTGAACGAAATAGGGACCAAATCCAGCCTCTTCGATGATTGACCTTGCGGCTCGGTCAACTTGGTCCGACGTGGCGCTGGCCTTGGCGGTGTTCCGAGCGGCCATGTGTGAGCGGTATACAACGTCGTAAACGTGCTTTGCTTTGTCGGAAGCTGACTCGATGGCCACTACGCGGGTGATATCGCTTTTGTAGCCCTGTACGTCGCAGCCAAAGTCCAGAATCACGACATCGTCACGCTGCAGAATGGTCTCGTCATTCAGATGGTGAGGTTCTGCCCCATTGCGTCCCGCCGCGACGATTGCGAATGTGGGCTTGCCACCGAGCCTGTCCATCGCATCGGCGAGCATGCGACCCACTTCCAATTCGGACTGGCCAGCGCGGATTTGACCCTTCACCTCTTCATAGGCGCGATCGGCGATTGTAGCCGCCGCTTGCAACGCCTCGATTTCCAACCCATCCTTCCTTCTGCGCAAGCTTGATAACGCTTCCTCTCCCGACCGGAAGAGCGCGGCTGGAAGTACATCTTGCAAGCCAAGGAGAATATCGGCTCGCATCTCACTGTCCACGGCGACGATTCCGGATCGCAGATTCCAGTCTTGGGCGAGGTCGAGGACGTGCCGATAGGGATCTTCGCCGTCTGCCCATGGTCGGATGTCGGAGATTCCCACGCGCCTCGCTTGGTTGGCGGTGAGCGCGGGGCAAATCAGACGCATCTGTCCGGTCCGGCTGATGGCCAAGATCAGGAGCCGTTCATGACCGTCTTCGTGCAGGCTGGCGAGGTAGCCCATGGTGTTGGGAGCGCAGGCAAAATATGCGTCGATCCCTTCCTGATCCAGAGATTGTCCAAGCCTGCTGATGCGATCGTTCATCAATCGAATTATGTCCTGCGAGCTTTGTTCGTTCTGAGCCCGTTCGGAGTGCCCGCAGGTATAATCCGTAACCTCTTTGGCGGATCGTCTAATGGCAGGACAACGGTTTTTGGTGCCGTACGTCTAGGTTCGAATCCTAGTCCGCCAGCCACTTCCTTAACCTGCAATCCCTATCGAATGTGAGCTTCGAGTTCAAACTCCATACATGAGAGGTGGGAGCGGGCGTGATGCAGTTGGCGATCAGAAACTCTCACCATCACTCAGAGCAAAATCTACGTTTCTAATTCCGCATTGCTTTCCCGGCATGGAAGTCAAAGCTGAGAGGCATGGTTCCAGCCGCGAGATGAGCAAGGTCTTGAGCCAGAATATCGGCGACTGGCGAATCCTGGCGGCCATGGATTCGAAAAGCGTAGACGACGGACCGTAGATATAGGATTTGAAACCAGGTCGGCAACTGATCTCCCCACTCTTTTGGCCAATTACCCTGAGATCGATAGCCATCGACGAAAGGCGCCCAGACCGATTCGAGGTTCGTGCTCGTTTGGGGGTGAGCGAAGCACGTTCTATCACCACCTGATGGTCGGCGTTGGGCGGTAAATATACTGCCATAAAGGGCCGCAGCGACGTCGGCTACCAGGGGCCCCCAAGCGCAGTTGTCAAAGTCGAAAACAGTCAGTCTGCCGCCGTCAAGGAAAAGGTTGGAGTAGCTTAAATCAAAGTGCAGCGGTCCAGCAGGACCAGTGGTGGCCCGCCCTTCACGGAGAAGTGCACGGCACCGATTCCGCACCATTCCGCGCCATTCGGCAGGGACGTATTCCTCAATGTCTGGACCAAAGTACCGCTCCAAGTGCCACGGCTTGCGTCCCACGAGCGGAAACTGAACCGCATGGATTGAGCCGAGCACCTCCCCATGCCGAAAAAACAGGTCGCTGTTAAGATCGCCGCTCTCAACAGGCTTTCCTTTCGCACGCTCGAATACTGCTACCGTGTAGAGCGCGTCGCCGAATCGCATAGGGTGGATCAAGTCCCCATTGCCAAATGGGATGCCTGGACATACGGGTCGGCATCGATCAGATAGGTGCTGCACCCACGCCAACTCACCTAGAATCTCGTCGACCGTTCTATGCGAGGGGGCCGTGAGCCGCAAAACCCTCTCCTCGCCCAGGCCGCTCTTAAATCCGAAAACGACATTCTGAGAATCGCCCAGTAGCTGGAAACTCGAGTGTTCAGCCGTGAAAAGTTCCGCCGCATCCTCGGGGAGATTCGGCAAAGTCGACATCAGCGGTGAGTATACGTTCTAAGACCGTTGCTGTCCGGTCATCCCACAAGGGTCCGCGAGCCACCATAATCTCAGTCGATGGCAAGCCTGCTGGAAGACATCCTCTCGCGGGATCCCCACCGGGTGTGGTTGAGTTCCTGCGCGATCATCAAACTTCGCGACACCGCGATATTGGATGAACTCGTGACGTACCTCGAAGAAATTCGATCGGCAACCGAAGGTGTGAATCTCGGCGGAATGGTTTACCCAAACGCCAGTCACCTGGCTTTCGCACTGGCCAAGCTTGAATTCATCCGCGACGATAGAGGCTGCTTATGTCAACTCTATCCTCGATACGAGTTCTACGATCCAAAGCTAGAAGAAGCAACCGGCAACATCATCCACCTAACTGTGGATGAAAGTGGTCCCGACGACTTCACCTGCACATGCGCAAATTGTGGGCAAGGATTTCACGTGCAAGAGCGCGATTACCATTACACTTGGTGGGGCTGGAAAGCGGTTTAGGATGAGAATGGTTGCGCTTTTGAGGGGAATTAATGTCGGCAAGACCAACCGGGTCAAGATGGCCGATCTGATCCGGGTGTTGGAAGCCTTTCGGGTTGAGGGGGCAACCAGTTATCTGCAATCCGGGAACGTCCTTTTCAATTGGGGCGGCTCAGTGAGTGAGGCACGCGCCGTGTTCGACCTGGTCTTTGGAGACATGGGGCTGAAATCCACTGCCATCATCCGAAACGCCATCCAAATGCAATCGGTCGCAACCAGAAAAGTATTCAACGGCCGAGAGGAGCCCGAGAAGCTCCAGTTCATCACATTTCTCAATGACTCTTTTGACGGCAAACTCCAAGCTGGTGAGGCTTCCGAAATCCTCCGCCGAACACCGACCGAAATCTACTGGGTCGCCCACCCTCGTGAAGGCAAGGCACCAACCGGGCCCAAACTGCCCCATGATGTTCTTGCCCAGTCCACCAACCGAAACTGGATTGTCACCCGCGCGTTGGCGGAACGGCTTAATCAGGGTTAGACGGAACCGGCGGCGGTTTCAGTTGCTTGTGGTCGTCTACCCACCGCGCCAATGCGCTCAGGGAAATCGCGCCTAGCATGAGTCCAAAATCGCGTGCGGCCACATCCCAATATCGAGTGGGATTCAGTGCCAGATTGACGATGATTCCCGCCAACCACGCTGCCACCAGATAGCCACCGATCTTGGGCATAAACGCGACGATCAGACCCGCCATAATTTCAACGCCGCCAACGATCATCATGATGGTTCTGGCATCGAGTCCAACCGTC
>CAMLEL010000140.1 GCA_946478935.1 uncultured Armatimonadota bacterium | reverse complement strand
AACCGCTACGACAGTTTTCATCCAAACACGAACCGGAAGCAAAATTCCAGGTACATGCCATTCCGAAATGATATAGGAGCAGGCCGCCAAGAACCAAAAAAACTCGCAACATCATAACTACCACCTCAATTAAAGAAACCATCCGGACTATCTATAGTCAGTCGCTTAACCCTCACAAGAACTGAAGTGTCAACAAAGGAAGCGATCGATTTGTTAAGCGAAAGTCCAGTCCCTGGACAGGCTTCCCCATGTCCCGAATCAAAGTACAAAATGCTTTTAGTTCCCCGTGCGGTGACATATTTACTCCACTCCACATCCGACTCTGGTGTCGCGAACTCTGAAGGGGTCCAGTGAATTCGATACGGGTTTGGCCCCGTACAGTTTCTGAAGTTGGGCTCCCTGCATCGTAGTTCTATCAATTGTCTACTAACTTCACGCATCGGAGGAAGTCCCATCTGCGCTGGACTCCCTACTTCGGCTCCGTCGTGAGTTTCTCGATACAAAGCAGTTGCAATCCCGATCTGTCGAAGGTTTGAAATGCATTGGTTCTCCGACGCCTTTCGCTTTGCTGATCCAATAATCGGATGCAAAATCGAAATAAGCAACCCCAGAATTGCACCGACAACGATAACTTCGGTCAATGTGAATGCTCTCTCGGTAGATCTAACTGCCATAGTTCACACCTGCCGCATAAACACCTGGACGTGACTGTAACCAAACTAATCTACCGCGCTGGTCCGTCATCGCCATGCGCGGATACCAGTGGACATTAAATGCACGTTCCAAGCTGCCATCAAAGTCCGCGAGCACCTTTGAAAATTTAAAGTCTGATGAACGTTCTTTGACTGTCGAGCGTGGACCCCGAATAACAATCAGTACGGAAACTGTCTCAGATACTCTCAACTGTTCTTCTTCGAACGAATTTATCGCACAGCTATTACAGGCACCCAGAAACACAAGAAGCTTTGAGCCTTGAGGTTTAATTGGGCGTCCCATTGCATCCAGTTCCGGCAAGGGCATGATCTGTCCAACCTTTGGGTCATGTGCCAACGACTCCAGGTATGGATCGCGCGATGTCAGCTTGATGTACAAGTCCGGCAGAGCAAAATATGCGGCAGCAGAGACAAGAATGACAGGTAAATAGATGGCTGGCCTACCAAATCCACGCACGGTACTGCCGACTCGACGGCACATTCCATTCCAAAAGGATAATACATCAACTTTTAGGTTTTTGGGTTTTTATTTTCAATCCAAAGGGTCTCATAATCCGAAGGATCCTCAACGAGCTCTGAATCGACCGGCGATTCCAGAATCTCCAAGAGCTTTGATTCAAGCTCCTGGGCATCGCGCATGATGCGGTCATAGCTTTCTTGGTAAAAAGGCGGCCATCTCTCTCCGGATTTCTTCAAGATGGCTCGCCCGACCTTATTCTTGGCTTTCTCCACAATCTCGCTGAGTTCGTAGGGTTCGCCTTTTGGGGAATCGTTCACCGTGAATATCAGATTGGTCTCCGATGGAAGCACGCACAGGATCACCAGATTCCACTTCCGGCCCTCCGGTCTCATGAGGGCACGGAACAGCAGTCCGCGCTCAGAATCATTCAGCTCTCGCTTATGGTTGAATGTGACCCAATAGGTGACGTTGTCCGCGCGCCAGTGCGGCAGCCTTCCCCGCCAGATGTTGAAGTTTTCCCAGCGACTCACGAAAGTGCGTCGTCGCCCCGTTCCCCGGTGCGAATCCTGACAGCTTCTAAGACTTCGCTGACGAAAATCTTGCCATCACCGATTTCGCCGGTTTGAGTCGCTCCGATGATCGCGTCAATGGCGGCATCGATGTCTTCGTCCTTGACCACGACTTCGATTTTAAGTTTGGGAAGCAAGTTCACCGCGTATGTGCTGCCACGGTACTTGTCGGTGCGGCCAAGCTGGCGACCATAGCCGCGCACCTGTTCACAGCTAAGGCCATGGATGCCAGCATCTTCAAGCGCCTGCTTGACGTCGTCGAGCTTGTTCACGCGCACATAGGCCTCGACACGTTTCATGTTGGAAGAAAGGACGGTGGAAAGGGATGATTGGGATCGTCAATCCGTGATTTCGGCAAGCGGCTCCTCATTTACCGGTTCTTTGTCCGTGTCTTTATGCTCTCCATAGGCTTTGGAAAGAACGCGATAGGAGCGGGAGTTGATGGCCAGAACCGAGACGATCAAGCCAATAACGCCGGCCGCGATAAAAATCAGTGCCATTCCGCGATCGGGCCCCGTTCCAAACCATTGCCCAATGGACTTGGCCCCGGTTCCATCGGTCATGAAAGGAATTACCCAGAACTGGGCAATGGGCCCGATCAGAAATGCAGTCACAGGAGATGCCGCCGTTTCGACACTCTGTGCGAATCCAAACACCCGACCCTGCCTGGAGAGTGGCACCACTCGCTGCAGAATGGTCTGCTCCGCCGCCTCGGCGGCAGGAAACAGGGCCATATAGATAAAGATCCCGACCACTAAAAAGATGATCGACGACTTCATTGGGAATAGGATGCAAATAATCCACATGGCCATGTTGATGAGCAGGAGCGTCTTTAAGGGGCTCGGACCAAGACCTTTCTTGGCTACCCAGATGCCGCCCACGATGAAGGCAAAGCTCAATGCTCCCCAAATGAATCCCCACACCTCAACCGAAACCAGGTTCAGGCCATATGCATCCATGAGCGCCATGAAGACGCCCCCGAGGAAGTTGTTGAAGGTGGCGAAAAATATCAATGCCATCAGCCCCGGAATGCCATTGATCACCCGAAGTGTGCCTCGGAGATCGATCTTCTTCGGCTGACCCTCTTCATGCGCCGCAACGGCTTCATCGAACTTGATGGTCAGCAAATCGATGAGCGATAGTGCCGTCAAAGCTGTTGCCAGGATCAGAGCCCAACCCATTCCCAACTGGCCAATGGCCAGTCCACTGAAGACCGACGTGACCGCGAATCCAAGTCCCGCAGCGGTGCCCACCAAACCGTTCGCCTTGTCGCGGTGGTCGGCTTCAACGAGCATGGTCACGGTTGTTGCCAGAGCGATCTGGCGGATGTTGCCTACTATCGCCCCCGCCAAGACGAACAAAATGAAGGTCCAGAAAGTTGGACTCGACAGGCGCAGAAGCTCCGATTGACTGGAGTTGAAATAGACGACGATCGCACCGAGGAATGCAACCAGGGTCATCGCATTCGACAGGAGCATCGCGGTTCGCTTCTTGTTGTGGTCGACAATCGACCCGAAGAAGACGCCGCAGAACGAAACCAGCAGCATGTAGGAGCCACCGATGATTGATGTGGCCATGACCGACCTGGTTTCCAGATAGACCCAAAAAGTGACCGCAAACCAGATGAAACTGTTGGCAGTCATGGCTGCCACCGAATTGACCAGAACTCGGTAAAAAAGCTTCACCGGGCAATTGTACGTGGTCAGTGAGCGTTAAAGGCTCGACTCAGCTCATCCATGTGGCTTCGATGGACCAGGAAGACTTCATGGTCGCGCATGGTTCCTTCGGGCAGAAACTGGGGGAGCATCTCCACCAGCCGCCCTTCCTGGACTGCCATTTCCACAAAACCCAGTCTCCGGCTAATGCCCATCACTGGGCAATAATCCCATGGTGTGTTGAGGAACGGCTCCAGTACGATTGCGCCAATCTCACCCTTCCAAAGCCGGGCGACGTCGACGCCAATACTGCCTCCAGAGACTTCCATGCTTCGAAAAGCTCCACCAAACTTCTTGCCTCTGGCCACGCACTGGACCTTCTCGGAGAAGTAATCGGGTTCCGAGCGCAGGCTTACGTACGACTCCTTCAATGGAAAGATGGGCTGTGTGAGCTTGACGGTTGCGTTGTAATCCGTGATGCGATGCACATTGGATGAGCCGGGCCGGAAACCGTAAATCTCATGAGTCATCACGTCCCCGATGTAGGCTCCGATGACGTCGCCGTTTCGGACCAGAGAGATCATCGTTCCGATCGCATGCGATTGCCGGCGAATGAAGGCCTTCGTTCCATCGAGAGGATCGACGGTGAAGAACAGGTCTTCGCCGGGGATCTCGCAAGGCAGACTGAGCTTGTCTTCTTCTGCGATGATCCCGTACCCGGGGAAGCATTCTTTGAGCGCTCGCTCGTAAATCGTTTGGGCAGCCCGGTCGGCTGATGTCAGGAAATCTTGACGGTTATTCAGGCCGACTTTTTCGATGACTTCAAAGTCGTTGAAATGTCGCCGGATGGCAAAAATCGCCCGGCGCACAGCCTCCTTCATGATGATTCCCGCGGCGTGGCCGTTCAGATTTCCGGGAAGATCCAATTTCTAAACTACCTCCAGCGTTATCTCGTGATTTGTATAGACGCAAATGTCAGCGGCAATTCCGAGCGCCTTCTCCGCAATGGACTTTGCGTCCATCTCTGTGTTCTCCATGAGGGCTCGAGCCGCGGCCAACGCGAAACTGCCACCGGAGCCAATGCCAGCCACTCCGTCATCGGGCTCGATGACGTTCCCGTTTCCAGCGACCAACAGCAAGCTCTCGGTGTCGGCCACCAGCATCAAGGCATCCAACTGGCGAAGGATTTTGTCCGTTCGCCATTCCTTTGCAAATTCGATCGCGGCCCGCTTAAGGTTGCCAGCGTAAGCCTCCAGCTTGGATTCAAACTTGTCCTGGAGGGCCTGAGCGTCGGCGACAGATCCTGCGAATCCACAAACCACCTTTCCACCAGCAAGGCGGCGTACTTTTTTGGCTCGATGCTTGAGGATCGTGGCCTCACCCATCGTTACCTGACCATCGGCGGCGATGGCGGTTTTGCCATTTCGGGTGACTCCCACTACGGTGGTCGATTGAATCATTAGCCTCACCCTACCTCCGAACGGGCCCCTCGGTTCGTCCTTTAGTGCGAGTGACCAACCGATCCCTAACTTTGTCTCCAGTCTTGTGTTTTGGAGGTGCCCTCTTGTTTGGAGCACTGTCGGTGTACTGCTTTTCGCTGGGTGCCGGTGCGCGACTATCGGCGTGGTCTGCCCTGTTGGCCGGAGCTGCGCTGTTGTATGCGGGAATCGAATTGAACCAGTCGGCGAGACAATTGAGGGAGGCCGAAGAGCGCTATACCGAGCGGGAACGAGAGACCCTGGCTGCCGCGGAAAATGAGCAGAAGGCCAACGACAGCTTGGCGGATGGCCTCAATGCGGCTGTTCTTATCGTGGACTCACGCGCCATCATCCGCTATGCGAACCGAACCGCACGAGAGTTCTTTCGTTTCGAGAATCCGCTCGGACGGACCGTTTTGTCAATCTCGCTGAGCTACGATCTGGAACAGTTGGTCGTGGAAACCTTGCACACCGGCCAGCGACAAGAAGCCGAGATCGCCTTCGCCTACCCGACGGACAGGGTGGGCAAAGCAACAGCTTGGCCGAGCGCCGATGAGTCTGACAGCGCCTACTTGACGATCGAAGAAGTGACTGAGCTCCGCCGATTGGAACGAGTGCGGCAAGACTTCGTCAGCAACGTTTCGCACGAGATTCGGACACCGCTCACGATCATTCGGTCAATGGCAGAGACGCTTCTCGACGAGCAGCCGCCCAATGCCGAACTTCAATTTAAGTACCTCCCGCGGATCATCTCGGAAGTCGATCGACTTTCGCTGATCTCGAACGATCTTCTCATTCTCAGCGCAGCCGAATCCAACCCGGTTCGAAAGCAAAACTGCGATCTGGCCGAGGTCTTTCGCACAATCGTCGATCAGTTGGCAAGCAAAGCATCGGCCAAAAGTCTCGAGGTTGGGTACTCGGGACCGGAGAGTTTGATCGTTCAGGCGAACCCAGCTCAGATGTCGCAGGTCGCATTGAATCTAGTTGACAACGCGATCAACTACACCAACGTGGGGTCGATTCAAGTCAGCCTGTCGGGAGACGAAGATTGGGCGACAGCTACTGTGAAAGACTCCGGGCTCGGGATTGCCAGCGAGCATATTCCGCGAATCTTTGAGCGCTTTTATCGCGTAGACAAAGGTCGCTCTCGCTTTTCTGGTGGTACTGGATTGGGGCTCAGCATTGTCAAGCACATTGTTGAATCGCATGGGGGCCGGGTGAGCGTGGAATCTGAGTTGAATCAGGGCTCGACGTTCACCCTTCGCCTTCCGATCGGAGATCCCGAATGACGAATGCCAAACGGTACTTGATCACCGGTGCGACATTTGCTTTGCTTTCTGTGGCGCTCGGCGCGTTCGGGGCTCACATCTTACGGGAACGATTGTCCCCTGATGAAATTGCCGTGTTCCGGACCGGAGTCGATTATCAGGCGTACCATGCGCTGGCTCTGATCCTGTTGGCTGGCCTCTGGCACTTCGAAGCAGAGATGCACCGCCTGAAGTGGATTTGCCGCTTCTTCACGGCTGGAATCCTCATCTTCAGCGGCACTCTCTACTTGCTTTCGCTAACCGGCATCAAGTGGCTAGGCGCGATCACTCCGATCGGCGGTCTTTGCTTCCTGATCGGTTGGGGCCTGACTATTTGGGTGGCGGCTTCACTCCCGGAACGTCTCCGTCGGTGAAAATATCCACGTGTTTCATAAGC
>CAMLEL010000139.1 GCA_946478935.1 uncultured Armatimonadota bacterium | reverse complement strand
GTTCTCGAAGCTTGGAAATACGAGCACCATCGTTCGTTCAAGGAACCCTTCCACCCATTCCCAGCGATCGCCGACCCACTTGTTCCGGAGTACGAAACCGGCAATAGCCATCACCCCGACCACCGCCAGCACGATCTTGAGGGTCGCAAAAAGGTATCCGATGGGATGGGTGAACTCGCCTGGGCTCTCGTCCTGCTCGGTGACAGGTCGACAAATCTCGGCCTCGTGATAACAGGTCCAGACTGCCGAGATGAGTTCTTCATGACTGGCAGACCAGGCATCTCTGATCGTATAGTCCTCCAATACTTTGCCAAGCCTCTGCGAATCACGCTCAATTCCTTTCGCAAAGGGATCGATCTCAGGAGCGCAGATTTTCACAAAGAATTCGAACAACTCTTCAAATGCTGTTCGCATGTCACCTGGTTGAATTTCAGCGGTGCGAGGTTGGATGCGTTCGAAGATCAGGCGCAAAAAGCTGGCTTTGTCTCTTCTGCCCGCTTGATCGACCCAGTCGTTCTTGCCGAGATCGGAGTGCCAATGGAGGGTCAGAAACAGGGGATTCCAATCTTCTGGCGGGGTGATGCGTCCGCGCCTGATCAGGGTAGCGAAGCGACTCATAAGTCGGTCATAAGCAGCGACCGCTCCATAGATGTTTCGGTGCCAACCGTGGCTGATGATGTAAACGTCGGTCACCGGGACCGACATATTGGCGAGCTTGAGTTCTATTCGCTTGGTTGCGTCATCCAGAGCGTCGTCCGCATCGATCTGAGTTTCCTCCCGATCCAAGAACGGGACGACGAAGTAGGGTCGAACGAATCGTAAGTCCTCACTTGGTCCAGGTAATGGTTCGGCAAACTCCGTGGAAGCTGGCGCCTCCACGGATCCAATGCGGAAGTACTGGCTCTGTTCAGGCGTGTCTGGCACGCAGTCAGGTTAGCCAATTTCGACAAAATGTCGCGACCGCAGGGCGTGTTAAAACGAGTCAGGTCGTGACTATTGCTTTTTGAACCGACGTCGAAGGACAAGTCCGAGGGCACCGACGCCAAGCGCCAAGGTGATGGGCTCGGGAACAGGGTCGCCTTGCGAGTTGGCTGTCCAAAGCTCTACGTTATCGATCCCTTCGCGGAATGCTCCAGTGTCGCTGACATTGATCCGGCTGATCGTCGGACCAAAGCTTGAAATCCCGAAAAACGAACTCTGCCCGGGAATCAGTAAGAACGGACTGAATCCCAAAAGTTGGTTAGACGTTCCAAAGACGGAAACATTAAACAGTGTTGCCGTTGTGGCTCCCAAAGACCTCAGGTTGAATCCAACACCAAGCGCATTGCCGGTCACAATCAGGTCCAGCGAATCGGTGGTCGGAATGTTTGTGTAGATGCCTGTGGTTAAGGGCCCACCGAGGTTATTAGCAAGGAGGCCAGCAACGCCGCGGGGACTGGGTGCGACACCGTTTGCAATGAGATTGGACTGTACGGTGGTAAAGGGATTGATTTCACCTGGCGCGTACGGACCGTTGAAGTTAGAATTCAGCGGATCGTTAATCGCCGTCGATGCACCAGGGGGAAGACCAGGGGTTTCAAATCCCTCAAATGCGTAGTTGTTCCTTCCCGCTAAGAGCTGAGTCGTGAAAAACTGTGTTGGGTCCAAAATGAAGTTAACTTGAGCCTGTCCTGCTGAAGGCAGTAGGATGGCCGATCCACAAAGCAAGCCAGCAAGAAATTTTTTGCAACGATTCACTGTCATAGTCCCTCTCCGGCGTTCGATACCTTCCGCCCGAATGAATGGTAAACCGGTTTAGCAGAGAATGCAAGGAGATTGGAACAAGTACCGTAAATCTACGGGTTCACGGACCGATCTGATAGAAGTGAAGCGTTACGAAGGCAAATCTGTTAGATAGCATTTAGTCCGACCCAGAATTGACCGTAAGCAATGTAGAGTCCACGCTGTGGCTCATGATTGGCTGGCTGCTACTCGGAGTTTCCCACCTTTGCCAGCTTGTGAGAAGCTTGAGCAAGCCACCATTGTTAGAGGGAGAAAGGGGCATGTTCATTACGGATTTACAATTTGGCATCTCAACGAGCGAGAAATGCCTCCGCTGCTTTGACTTCAGGTCGGTCTCGGTCAGCATTGGTCCAAGTCTTCAAAAATCGCCGATAGGCTTGTTCGGCTTCTTTGGTACGGCCTGCTTCGGCATGGGCCCGACCAATCCCATAGAGCATCCATCCGCTGTTTGGACGTTCGATCAGACCGTCCTCGAATGCCCTGATAGCTTCGTCATACCGTTTGGCTTGGATCAAAACGCTGCCCAGTGATTCGAATGGAGTTTGGATCAGCAATACAGGTTCTTCGTATTCGAGACTCTTGAAGGTCTTAACGGAAGTGCGAAGCGCCTCCACTGCCTCAGTGAACTTTCCTTCAGCCGCCAGCACGAGCCCTTCCGATTCTTTTACCACGGTCTTCATGATGCGGTATTGAGTGCGATCCCAATTCGTGGGCTCGGGTTTTAGCAACTCCATGCTTGCCTCATTGACCTTTTGTCTTGCTGAGGGTATGCGTCCTTCGTTCAAATCTTGTCTGGCCAAGTAAGCAGCAGCGAGTGCGGTTCCAGAAGCGTCGTTTCTTCGATTCGCATAAGCGTTTTTCCAGTCACCTGTTCTCGCCGCAATATCTCTGCGAAGTGATGCAGCGATCTTGCTCAATTCGATCGCTTCATTGATACGGCCAAGCTCCAAGAGATTCATTCCCTGGAAACTCACGTTGTGGTAGTACTGCCAATCTGCCTCACCGGGCTGCACCTTGAATTTGCGGCCAAGTTCTTCATCCATTTCCTTGGCGCGCCCGAAAGCCTTTTGGCCGTCCTCATACCTACCGATCCGGTTGTAGATATGCCCGGGCATATGGACCAAATGCGGGCTCCCTTTCCCAACCTTCAAAAGGTTGTCGGCCGCAGCTTCCGCGCGCTTGGGATTGCTGGGCTCATTGGCATGAATCCAGTAGTGCATCGCCCCCGCACTGTTGAGATTGCGCTTGATGACTGGCTCGACGAGCTTGACAACGAATTCAATGTCTCCACGCGGATCGCCGCTCTTTAAGTAATTGACACCGCTACAGAGCTGCGCGCGAATCCCGGCCCAAAGCAATCTGGGCTCGTCAAGTCTCGGATACTGGTTGATTAACTCCTGCATCGCTTTCTCGAACGCGCTATCCCGGTCATCTTTCCCGAACGATCGAAGTCGGAAGGCCCGAATGAGGGCTTGCTCAGGCTCGGTGGCAGAATCAACGTTTGCAATGGCAGACTTGATTGCGAATTCAGCTTCTGCTTGGTAGCGGGTTTCCCGGAACCATGGCTGGGTCAAGGCGATGTTCAGTCCGCACCAAGCGATGGCGCAGGTGGGATCCTCCTTCACCGCATCCCGAAATGATCGGATGGCCTCCCCCGGCCAATAGCAGTGGATCAATGCGAAGCCTTGCTTTGTCAGTTGCTTGGATTTGGCGCTCCGAGACGTGATCGGCATGTCAGAAGTGCCGACATCGGCAAGGATCGTTCCGCTTGGATGGGCCACGACGGAGACTTGCGTGGGTGGCTCGCATGCTTGAGGCCTTGCCCCACATGCCAGTGCGAGCGTTGCCAGAATGAGAGACGTCTTCATTGACTCGACCTGATTCTAACCTTATATAGGGCTCTCGGGTACGTTTATCAGCGATTTTGCACCGTAGTTAGGTTTGCTTTGAAGGTTTCACTTCGCACCCACCTCGTATTCATCATGACGTTTCTGCTCGCCACGGCTCTATTGGTCGGTGGCATTTACTCATGGTTGAAAGCTCAGCAAGCTGTCGAAGACTTGGGAGGTCGAATCCTCAATGAGCATGCTTCTCTGGTTGAGAAGGAAGTGCAGGAAGTCATTCAACGGTCGGAAAGGTTTGGCCAATTGGTAGGAGATGTAGCGGCTGGGGATGAAACGCTCAATGCAAGCGATTTGAGCGTGGATCGGCTGAAGAGCCTGATGATCGTGCTCGGCAGGTTGATTGCTAGCGCCAAAGACCTCAGCTATCTAT
This sequence comes from uncultured Armatimonadota bacterium, assembly GCA_946478935.1. The sequence continues at coordinate 2,531 of CAMLEL010000139.1, read as the reverse complement.
CATTGACCACCGCCAGCAACGGCGAGTTCGTGCAAGCATCGCGACGATCAGACGGTGTTACGATTCTCCAAATCAACCAATGGGTCGGTTCAGGCAGCTACATCCGACGAGACTACGAATGGAAGGACGGGAAGAGCCGGCTCCTCAAGGAGCAGGCCTGGACCTTAGATTCGCGGACGCGACCCTACTATCAGCTTGCCAAATCTTCTGGTAAGCAAAGTTGGACGCGGCCATACGTTTTTATTCCTACCGAAGGCGCTCCGCCAGAAGCGGGCATCACTTGTGCAACCCCATTGTTCGATGACGGCGGCAAATTTATCGGTGTGGCAACTGCTGACCTTTCCCTGCGTGGCATCAGCCTCTTCCTAGATCGCGTGAGATTCGGAGAATCCGCGTATGCTTTTATCGTCGATCGGACCGATGTCAATTCGCCGACGATGATTGCTCATCCGAAGATTCAGACCATCACCGAATCCGATGGTGGCGCCCGCATGGTATCGGCTTCCAACCTCACCGATGTGGCAGCCAGGAGGGTCTTCCTAAACTCAGGCGCATCTGACTCTAAAGGCTATCGGCAGGTAGAAGTTGATGGGATTGGAGGATTCTTCGCGACGAGCCGTCTTTTGGCTGCGAATGGGCTGAAGTGGGAGATTTTTGCCCTGGCGCCAGAATCCTACTTTGATCACACGATCGCCGAGGCTCGTCGCATCGTGAGCGTTTTTGGCTTGGTACTCCTATCTGGAGGGGTGATCCTTAGTGCGTTGGTCGCATGGCGCGTAACCGATCCGTTGCGCCGGCTTTCCGAAGATGCACAGCGACTGCAAAGACTTGAGATCGGCGATGAGGAGCGGGGCAAATCGTCGATCGCGGAGGTCGATCAGCTCTCGATTTCATTCGATGTCATGAAAGCGGGCTTGCGTTCATTTACCAAGTTGGTCCCGATGGACTATGTCAAGTATCTGATCGAGAATCGTCAAGAAGCGGTTTTGGGTGGCGAGCGCCGAAACATGACTGTGTTTTTCGGAGACATGGAAGGATTTACGGAACAGGCTTCGGCCAGCACTCCCGATGATTCGTTTCGGGCACTAACCGACTTCTTTGAGGAGATGAGCAAAGCGATTCATAACGTAGGTGGCACGATCGATAAATACATCGGCGATGCGATCATGGCGTTCTGGGGTGCTCCGGTTAAGAGTGAAGATCATGCTGTTAAAGCTTGTCACGCGGCATGGTCGAGTTGGAAGGCGTTTGAGGATCTGGGCGGGAAGCTCGGTAGGGCGAGGTTCGGAATCGAGTCAGGAGACATGATGGTAGGCAACCTCGGCACTACTAAGCGAATGGACTACACGGTGATTGGTGATAACGTCAATCTGGCAAGCCGACTCCAGGGTCTGTGCAAATACTATGGGTGTGCGATTCTTGTGGGAGAGGGAACCTTTGAAGCCGCAAAGTCTGAGTTTCTCTTCCAAACCATTGATCGGGTTTCCGTAATGGGGCGCGAGAACGACGATTTGATCTATGAATTGGTATCCCCAGTTGCCGAAGCTTCAGAAATGATGATTCGTAATGCAAGGGATATGGATCTGGCTTTCCAATTGTATTCACAGCGTCAATTTGAAGAAGCTCGGAACCTTTATGATCGGTTGGGGACGAATCGTCGCTTGGCAGATCGATGCGCCAAGTTCGTCGTCGAGCCACCCAACCTGGATTGGGATGCTGTGTTCCGGCCGGACTTTAAGTAACTGGTGAAAAACTACCCAACCAGGAAGTCGCCAGCTTTGAGTGGCAGCTCGGGCACGGCATCTTGCAGCAAAGGATGGTAAGGGAAAACTCGGCTAGCCAGGAAAGCGATGTGACCATCACGATCCTGAGCAACTCCTCGAACGGTTGCATATTGAGAGCAGATGATGGCGTGTCCATCTTTTTGATACGTATCATCGAAGCAGGTCACGTTGAGCAAGCCGGTCTCATCTTCCAGGTCAAAGAAGACGACACGACGTCCGCTGGCGGTTGGGGGAAAGCGCAGGCGAATTGGATTGCCCACAACGAACGCCGAAGTACCAGCTTGAAGCGCTCCTGCCTCTGCGGTCGTAAGTCCACCGCGAGCAGTTATGCGATCTCGCTCAAAAGACATCAAATGTTTTTGGATGTCCATACCGAGGATTGCCCGCTCCTGAATGGATTTTTCAGATTCAGAAAAGTCTTCGACGATAGGCAAGTTAGGATAGGTTTGCATGATCCCCAGAGCATTTTCGGTTCGCATTGATTGCATGAAGTCAACGGCGTCTGGGATAGCCCACAGCATCGCACGACGATTGGAGAACATCGTATCCAACGCGCCACAAAGGATCAGGCATTCTAGCTCATCACGATTTGGCTGAGTTCTGGCGACAAACTCGAAGAAATTCTCATAGGGGATGCTCCTTCGCTCTACTATGCGATCGCGAAGACCAGTTGATATGTTTGATATTTGATCTAGCCCAACTCGGATGCCTCCCCTTGGAACGATCATGTGGTTATCAGCGACGTCT
>CAMLEL010000138.1 GCA_946478935.1 uncultured Armatimonadota bacterium | reverse complement strand
CGATGGGACCTGATAAACGGAGCCCCTTTAGAGTTCGGTAGACATACGCAAGCACTTCAGCGACCGGCTGGAAGAGTTCCTTGGGCACCGCATCTCCAATTTCGCACTGCTTGTAAAGCGCCCTGGCCAGTGGCGGGTTGGGGATCATCGGCACACGGTGCTCCGCGGCAACCTCCCGGATCTTTGCCGCCAGAAAGTCCACACCCTTGGCCACCACGACCGGCGCCGCATGCTTTTCTCGATCATATTGAATGGCGACCGCATAGTGGGTTGGGTTGGTGACGATCACATCCGCCTTGGCGATGGCTTGCATCATCCGTCCCTTGGTCAGCTGACGTCGTCGACGATGTTGGGCGGCTTTGAGTTCGGGTGAGGATTCCGCATCCTTCATCTCCTGCTTCAGTTCTTGTTTGGTCATTCGAAGCTGTTTGTCGACCTGCTTGCGCTGGAAGAAGTAGTCGATCGCAGCGAGTACCAGCCAGCAGATTCCGATCTTTATGGCCACCCCTTTCAGCATCGAACCCACAACGCTGATCGACGCTTGAGGCGTCAACCAGGAAAGGGCGATCAGATTGGACCAATTGCCCGAGATCTCCGTCCAAACCAGGTACGCAAACAGGCCCGCCTTGAGGGCAGCCTTGGCCGCGTCGAAAACCGCTCGCTGACTGAAGAGTCGCTTGAAGCCCTCGAACGGGTTGATCTTGGAGAATGAGGGCGTGAGTGGCTCGGCGCTCAACACAAATCCGACCTGGGCAAAGTTTGCGCTGATTCCAACCGCCATGATCGCAAACATCAGGAGCGCCAATCCTGGAAGCGCAGGAATGAGAATACGTCCTGCCTGGGATGTCATTGAACCAAACTCCAGCGTGCTTGGCAAGTTGCCGAGGCTTGCCCGCATCCCGTTGAGGAAGCCGTTGCCCATCATTCCGATTGCAGACGGAAGCACGAAGATGGTGGTTAGCAGAGCGAGCGAGGAATTGAGATCGATCGATCGGGCAACCGTGCCTTTTCGACGCGCATCGCGCCTCCGTTTGGGAGTCGCTTCCTCGGTTCTTTCCTGCCCACTGTTCTCCGGCATGGTTTATTGACCTCGCAGCACACGCAAGAGCGCATCTAAGCCCGATTCCACGCCGAGATTCACACCGGACACGATCGCCGGGAGACCCACGCCGAGCGCCACCATGCCGATGACGATCTTTGCCGGCATTCCAACCTGAATCACCTGCATTTGGGGAACGGCTTTATTGATGATGCCGAGCGCCGCATCCACGATGAGACTGACCCCCAGCACCGGCGCAGCCATTTGAAGCCCCAGCAGCATCAATTGCGAGACCAATCCCACTATGCCGTCCTTCAGCGCCGGCAGGTGCTCCATGGATAGCCCCGGCATTTCGCCATAACTCATGGCGAATGCGTTCAGCATCAGGTGATGTCCGTTCATCGAGAGGAACACCACCACCGCCAACATGTACTTGAACTGAGCGATGACTGTGCTCGATACACCGTTGACCGGATTCAAAATCTGGCTCATGCCCAGGCCCATCTGAGTGTCGATGAGACCGCCTGCAATTTGGGCAGACTGAAGAACAAAGCTCATAAAGGAGCCAATAAGCAGTCCCGCGACCACTTCATGGCCGACCGTCATCACAAGGGTGTAGGTGTCCTGTGGCGGTGGCCCAATATTCTTTCCCAACGCAAACGTCAGGGCCCCCGAAATGGCCAAGCTGGTCATGACTCGAATAGAGACTGGCGTGCTCTGAGACCCAAAGATCGGCGAAGACAGGAACATCGCCGAGCACCTGACAAAGACGCACAGAAAGGAGAACATGAAGGCAGCATCAATGGCCATTGAGCTCCCCAGTTGAAAGGTGGATCCGACACCCAAACCCAAGAATCCTAAGTCTCATCAGCCGCCCAATGTCGCAACCCGCTCGAAGCAGGTATGGGTGAAGGTGACCAGAGTGGTCAGCATCCAGTTGCCCATGAAAGCCAGAATGACGGCGACGCCGATCAGTTTGGGAACGAATGTGAGCGTCATCTCCTGAACCTGGGTAACCGCTTGAAAAACTGAAACCAGCAAGCCCAGGAAGAGCGTTACCGCCAAGATGGGCAGTGACACCATAAGCGCCACTTCAATTCCTTGCCGACCGATGTCCAGAACGTAGCTTTGTTCCATGCTATCGGTACCCCGAAACGATCGCCGAAACTAGGGTTGACCAGCCATCGGCAAGGACAAAGACCAGCAGCTTGGCCGGTAAAGCCACCACGACGGGCGGCATCATCATCATGCCCATGCTCATGAGGGCGCTGGCTACGATCAGGTCAATGATCAAAAACGGAATGAAGATGTAGAAGCCAATGATGAAGGCCGTTTTGAGCTCGCTGATAATGAATGCCGGAATCAGGGAGGTGAGCGCAACATCGTTCGAAGTCTTGGCCGTCTCCTTTCGCATGTTCATGAACAGAGTCAAGTCCTTCTCATAGGTGTTCTTGAGCATGAACTCCCGAATCGGGGCCTCGGCCGCCTTCAGCGCGGCTTCCTGACTGATCTCTTTGCGCAGGTATGGCTGAAGCGCATTATCGTTGATTTTCTGATAGGTCGGACCCATCACGAAAAACGTCAAAAACAGGCTGAGCCCCACTAGGACCTGGTTTGGCGGAATGGTCGGTGTGCCGATCGCCTGCCTCACAAAACTGAAGATGATGACGATGCGGGTAAACGCGGTCGTCAGAATCATGATGGCGGGCGCCAGGCTGAGGATCGTCAGTAGCGCCAGGATCTGGAGCGAGGAACTGACCTCCTGACCTGCCTTCGGAGCCGCGCCGGGAGCGCCAGGACCGAAGTTGATCGAGACGTTCGGCACCGGCAGACTCTGCTGGGCAAGTGCCGCTACGCCGATTGCACAGAACAGCGCAATCAGAATCGGCTTGAAAACCCTCAACTGCACAGCCTCTCCAGTCGGGCTAACGCCTGCTCGACCACGGCATGGTCCGGAAGTTTCTCTCCGGGTTCATTGTCGATGATCGATTCGAAATCAGTTTTCTGAGGCGGCTCCGGAGTTTCCGTCAGTTCCGCCAGGCAGGTCACGCCCTGCCCCGAAGCGCAGATCAAGAGTGACTTGGAGCGGGCGCGAACGATGTAAAGCGAACCGCCGGCAAAATTGGCCGACTCCTCAATGTGAATCCCTCCGTTGGCCGTGGTCACAATCTTCTTGTTCATCTTGCCAACGAGCTTAGGCAGAACGAACTTCAGTAGACCCAACACGACCGCAAGGGCGATGCCCATCTGCACGAGTGGCATCACGCCGAATCCGCCGCTGCCCGCGGAACTGGAGATTGGGCTTGCCTTCGTCCCCAGAATGCCCTGTTCCTGGGCAATGGCCCCGACCGTCAGGCACAATCCGATCAAAGACGCGTGCGCGCGCATGTTAGGCTGCCTCACCCAGTTTTTGAAGTCTTTCTTGGGGATTGAGGATCTCGGTCAACCGGACGCCAAAGTTGTCTTCGATGACCACGACTTCGCCGCGAGCGACCAATCGCCCGTTGACCATCACGTCGACCGGCTCACCCGCGGCCTTGTCGATCTCGATGATCGAACCGGTCCCCAACTCGACTACATCTCGCACCAGCATCTTGACCCGGCCAAGTTCAACACTGATTTCCAGCGGGATGTCCATCAGCAATTCGAGTCCATTGACGTCTTCCAGAGGATTCGCTACCCGAAGGTGCGGTTCTGCGGACGCGCCAGAAACCTGCTGAAATGGCACGGTATCTGGCTCTTCCACGGCGATGCCCAGCACGTGGTGGGCAACCTCCGAGTCCATAAGCCAGATTCCGTTGCCGTTGAGATCCTCCCCGGTGATCGCAACGGCCGTTCGAACCACTTCAGTCGACTTTTGAAAATTTGGTGGGAAACTCAGAACCTGGAACCGAATACTCAATCCGCTCGCGACGACGGTCTCATTCTTGATATTGCCGACCGAGAGGCAGATTCCCTGTACGATGCCTTCCAGGGTGGGACGAAGTTCCGGAATGATGTTCTCGTCGATCTCCTCGACCGGCTCCGGCAGCATGAGGTTGGCGAGATCCGCAATCGTCTCTTGGGGCACCAAGACCATTTGGGGGTTTTCCGGCAATCCCGCAAATGAGAACTGGATCACCATCATCGGCGAGCCAAACTCGGCATAGAGATCCGCCATTTTCGCGGCGACCGTCAGCGGGTTGCCAAAGTTGACGGATACGTTCGTTGCTTCTGAGACTGCGAGCGACGTGGCTTGCCAAATCTGACTCTGGACGGCGCTGAGCCGGTTGATGACTTCTGAAGGAATGTTCGACATGGGTTACTCGCGAATGGCGTCGTTGACGGAAAAGACCAGCTTCTTCCCTTGCAGGGCGGGCTTGCCTTCAAACTTCGGCACATTGCCGATAAGCAGGTTCAAATCGTTCTCGGTCTTTTGATCGAGGCGGATGACGTCGCCCGGTTTCAGGGCGAGAAAATCTTCGATGTTCAGGTGAGTGCCACCAAGTCGGACTGCGCATTCCACAGTCGAGTTGTTAACCTGATAGGATAGGCTTCGCCGACTGGATGCGCTGCGGTGTCGGTTTGAGCCGGCAAACCACTTTTGAGCGCTGAGCTTGGTCGTGATGGGCTTCAACACCAGATAGGGGATGCAAAGGCTCATCGCACTGCGCTGCTGCCCAATCTTGACTTCGAAAAGGATGGTCACGACGATGTCGTTGGGTGGGGCGATCTGCACGAACTGAGAACTTGTTTCCATTCCCTCGATGCCCGGGTTGACGATGACGACGCCTTCCCAAGCGCTCTTGAGCGCCAGGAACATTCGCTCGATCATCTGGCGCACCAGTGGCCGCTCGATGTCCGTGAGAACCGTTCGATTGATCGACTTGCCAGGACCCCCAAGCATCCGATCGATCATCGTAAACACCAGACCGAATTCGATTTCCAACACTGCCTGTCCGGTGAGGGGCGGCAACGACATGATCGTGAACACCGATTGGTTGATGCTCCGCAGGTACTCCTCGTACGGAACCTGCTCCAACGAAATGAGATCGATGTTGACCGGAGCTCGAAGGTACGCACTCAGACCCGATCCTGCCAAACGAGCAAAGGTCTCGTGGAGCATCTGGAGCGTGCGCAATTGGTCTTTGCTGAATTTGTCCGGCCGACGAAAGTCGTAGATCTCGTAGGCCACAGCGGCTCGGGAACCCGGACGGGTTGCTGGCTGGAACGAGTTGTTGTTGACAGGAGGACGGGAAACGGCGGGGTTTGTCGCGGCGGGAGGCTCGCCACCGGCATCGCTGCCAAGCGAGTTCAGCAGCGCTTCGATTTCAGCTTGCGAAAGTATCTCCGACACGACTCGATTCCATCCTGATAGCTTTGCTGGGCATGATTCTCACTTGCCGTTCTGCGGGCTATCAGTAGATGTATCGGGTATCGCCGGAATTTCTTAAGGGTTTGAGAGAAAAAACCTCAAGTGGACTGTGAAGGATCGCCTTTGCAAGCATTGGGTGGCGGTTCTCCTTGCTTCCGGTAACTACTGGGTAGCGAAACTCACGAACAGAATCTTGAGGATCGGACCTTCAGCCGAGTCCCAGCCTTCCGGAGTTTTGGGCTTCTTGGGCTTTTCCTTCTCATCGTCATCTCCTTCGACTGGCTCCTTCTTCGCCGGCTTCTCCTCAAACAGTTTGTTGAGGTCCAATGCCAACTCCTGTTTCAGCTTGCGAAGGCCATCCGGCGTGGAGACCGAACGAACGCTGGTGCCTTGAAGCTTCATGTTGATGACATCTTGTATAGGGGCAAGTTCCTTTTCCACCTTGCCTTTATCAAACCCCTTCTTCACCTGGAGCGAAATCTTGGCTCGTACATAAGTGTTCCGCTCGGCCATGTTGGAGAGGAACTCATCTTTGATTTCGATGATCTCTCCAAGTTCGGTCTTTGGTTTGGCCGCTTCTCCGCCGCGCATCTTCATGCCGAAGAAGCCGCCCGCGCCGAGCACCAATGCGAGTACGATGACGACGGGCAGTTTGCCCTTTTTCTTTTTGCCTTCCGTAGTTTCTTTTGCCTGATCAGACATTCCCTTATCCCACTCTTCTTGTTCCCGATTTCCAGCGAAAACTACTGGTGGAATTGAATGAATCCACTCCTTCAGCCCGAACGGTCCCCTACTCCCGTTCAATTGAGCCACGTACAAGACTCCAAACGGTAGAATTGCCCTTCGCATGAATCCGATCGAACAGCTTGAGCGCGAAGCCTTGGCTGAAGTTGCCACCGCCCAAACAACCGCCGCCCTCCGTGATCTCGAAATCAAGTACTTGGGCAAGAGTGGCTCCTACACAGGTCTTTTACGTCAGATCGGAACCCTGCCTCCAGACGAAAAGCCGACCTTCGGAGCCAAGGTTAATGAAGCCAAGCAGAAGCTTCAAAATGAGATCGACGCTCGCTCTGCCTCATTGAAAGCGACGGAGCGCGCTTCGCAGTTTGAATCCGAGCGGCTCGATGTGACGATGCCGGGTCGCCCCGGCCAGGTTGGTTACGAGCACGTCCTGCAGCTCACCACCAACAAGAT
>CAMLEL010000137.1 GCA_946478935.1 uncultured Armatimonadota bacterium | reverse complement strand
CCTGGTCCTGAACAAGGACGAGTCCTTGTGCGTGATGATCAATGAAGAGGATCACCTGCGAATTCAAGGTCTTACCGCAGGTTGGTCCGCCGGTACCGCTCAGGCGATTGCCAGCGCGGGGAAAGAGGAGCTTGGCAGGTCGCTGGAGTTTGCCTGGTCGCCCCGGTTCGGATATTTGGCGGCATCCCCGTATAACACTGGCAAGGGTCATCGACTTTCCGCGCTGTTCCATTTGATAGGCTTGGCCCACTCCAAGCGACTTCCAGCGGTTCTCAAGGCGTTGGCGGCACAGGGCATCGTTGCGCGCGGGATCTTTGGAGAGAGCAGCCGTGCGGTAGGGGCATTTGTGCAAGTGAGCATCGTCAGTGGAAACATCAACGAATTTGTAGGCGCCGCTGAGTACCTCATCAATGAGGAGCGTGATGCCCGGCATTCGCTTCCCAGGCCGATGCTGATCCAGAGGGCGATGCAGGTACGAGAATTTGCACTGTCCTCTCGAGGTTTAAACTTGCCAGATGCCATGCGAATCTTTGCCTTTGCGCGCTGGGCTGCCTATGCCGATGTCGACGGCTTTCGATTTGCACCCCGCGAAATAGATGCCCAACTGACACACCTTGAACTACATGCCAGCGGCGTTGAAGAGCGAGCGGCTCGATTACGCTCCGAATATGTCCGGTCTATCTTCGAACAAAAGAGCTGAGGTCCTACAAAACAGGGACTGGTCAGATTCAAATCTGATCGATCCTAATCCTATGCGTGTTTTCGGCGGAACGATCGCCTGGCTGGGTGGAATGTCTTTGATTCTCGGGTTGATGTTCTACATCCTGAGTCTGAAGAACCCTTCTGACTTGTTTATCTGGGCAGCGATCGGCATGGTCATGTCGGGCGGTGGATTCTTGATGATGATCATCGGGTGGATGCTTTATGGAGCCGCAAACTCGGGCCAATCTGATGCGTGACTCGGAGGCGTTTTCTACGTCTGAGTTCATATGACATGGCTCGCATGTGCTTTAACCTTGGCAGTCCAGCTGCCCGAAGGGGATCCAGCTCGGATCTCTGCGCTCCGTACCGGCGAGTCGGTGCGGATCCTTCGAAAAGGCGGCCTAACTCAACGAGGAATGTTCTACAGTTTGGCGGCTTTTACCACCAGCGGAAAGCTGTTTATCAAGGATGTGGACGGAGAGTATTCATACCGATTGTCAGCCGCTGAACAATCGGACCTCGCCAATTCAATCCGGACCACCAACCTTTCCAATTTGCAAGCCAAACCCCGCAGCGAACCCTACGGTCCAAGTGCATACGATGGAACTGATGTTTATATGTCGTTTCGCCAAGGGTTGAAGAAGATTCGGTGGAACAACATTCATTGGCACGATCCGGAGTCGTTCCCTCTGCGAGAGATCTTGGAAAAAATCATCCGGACGGCAAAGGAAGAATCTCTACTGCAAGGTCGCGCTCTTGGGCACGTCGCGCTTCAAAAGAATCCGATAACCCGTTTTTGAATCTTGGAGTTCGAGCGGGCCCTCGGGGAACCTTTCGATGCGGTAGGTTGGGGCTTGCCAACCAGCCGAAGTTTGAAACTTCATGCGGAGTTGCCCATTCTCCACACCCCACCTAAAAACCCTGGGTTCACGTGCGGCCGAGAGGATTTCGCCCGTGCCGTCCATTCGAAAAGAGTATTTGCGGAAACTGCCGTAACGATCGACATACCAGTCACCGGCGATGGACTCATCACGCTGCTCGGGGATGCGAGCGAATGCCTCCGGTGAGACCCAAGCGTAAAGTCCCACGATCACAGCGACGATCGCGATATACAGTGTCGACTTCAGGCCCGTTCGAACCCATCCAGAAGGCATGGATTATTCTACGTTGCGATGCGGTCCAAAAGAGAAAAGGGCCGCAGATTCAAGAATCCGAAGCCCTCTCTCGTCGGTCTTTTGGACCGATTTGATGGAACGCTCCCGAGAGAGGTCCCCGCGACTGGTGGGCCGGAGCCCACCCTTCGCGCTTTCTGTTCGCCTTGCGGCGATCAGAAGGGCGATGATGTTGACCGAGGTCGACTTCTACCCGCCTGATGCTCCTTTCGGAGATCCTCGGATAGTCGTCATTGGGCAACTATCGCCATGTTTGGTTCCTTTCGGAACCAGCACCGAGATGCCTAAGCTTCTCCATGCAAGTCCCAACTCCCTAAAGAGTTAGGTTTTGCATCCTGCCGAGGTCGGCTCTTCTTCTGGGGAAATCTCTTTCGAGATCTGCCAGTCAATTTGCCATTCTGTGGCCGGATGCGGTTTGGATTCTTTCGAATCCATGGTTCAACTCAGTCGAAACTGAATCTCACCTCGAAGATTCGGCCGAATAAGGTCGACATCTCGCTTGGAGTTGGGCTTCTTTCGAAGTCCGTCATGCGATCCGTCATCGGTATCGGCTTCTTCTTCTTGCGGCTCATTTCTGAGCACACGGATATGTTAGGACAGAACAGCGCGTCCTGGTAGTGGTTGGGGAAAAGCAACCGCGATTTGGGGATAAGTTTTTTGAGGTTGAACCTATCGGTTGTTTGCAAAAGACGGCAGTGAGAGACAAACTCGCTCGGATGTGGAAAAGCGGCTAAAAATGGGGAGAACTTGGTAGCTGAAGATACTGAAATATCCGTCTATAATAGTAGACGGAGTTCTACTTGATCGGATACATTTACATCCAGAGATTCTATGTTCGGGAACTTGGACTGGAACATGATCCCATGCCAGCCGTGGTTTTGAAGAACAAGAAGATTCTGGACATCAACTTGGCTGCAGAAACCCGCAGGGTCCATGCTCAAATGTCTTCACGCGATGCTAAAGCTTGCCTAATGGGGGGCACTTTTCGAGAGTGGCATCATGACTCCTATGTCAATGCTGCACGCGCTTGGCTGGATAGAGTCGCGGAATTCAGTGACACCATTGAGATCGATGCTCAGCACTCTGCCTGGATCGACCTATCCCGGCACCCAGACCCCGTTTCCACCTATCGGTCCTTACTGGATTCCATCGATCACGCTCGTGGTGGCCTGGCGAAGAACAAATGGCTGGCCAAGTTAGCTGCAACTCATGGTGATCCTGTATTCGATGCAGTGTTTGATCCTCGGAGATTCATGGCGGATATACCGGTTGAAGCGGTTTCGGCCATTCAAGGAGCCCATGCAGAGAGACTTAGCTTTCTTGGTTATCGGACATGTGGTGATGCTGCAAAGATTGCGCTTGAAACCCTTCTTCGACAATTCGGCGAAGAGGGACTAGCGATCCATAGCGCATTGAGAGGAGAAGGCGGCGAGCGCGTGAAAGCGCAATACCCAGAGCGCTCAATCGGTGATCGATTTGTCTTTCCAGAACCAATCGACGACATTCAGATTATCGATCGAACACTGACCAAGCTTGCCCACAGGGTAGGTCGTCATTTGAAACGACTCGATGCCTTTGGGTCCAGGATCTCGTTGACTCTCCTTATGGAAGATGCCAGCACACTGCTTGATCAAAGAACGTTTACGAGGCCAATCTCTGATCCGCGTTCGGTCTACTTTGCAATGAAACGACTTTTTGATTCTCTGGACAACAAGCAACCGGTTCAAGAGATTAGGATTCGACTCTTTGAATTGGAGCACAAGTCGCCGCACCAACAATCTTTTGATCAGCTTTTGATGAGAGAAAAATTGTCCCGGGCTGACTCTGCCCTGAAATGTGTCCGAAAAAGTTTTGGCGAGGATTCAGTCAAGCTTGGAAAGGATCTGGTTGTTCCAAGGCGACTGAGGGTTCTGAAGGAGTGGCGAGATGCAACCGGCTGGGTCTGACTCGCACCAAGTATGGCGAGAGGCGGGTGAATGGTGGAATGGAGAACCATACCGAGAGATCCATCGCAAACGTGACGAGAAAGGAGTTCACAGAGAATCCATACTTGAAATGCCTTCGCTTGCCAATTCATACGAAGTCTTCAACTTTGAGCCATATCACGAGGATCAACGAGAAGACTGGGATTTACGGGTCAAGAAGATTCGAGATGAGAAAGTTGCCAAGGCATGTGGGCTTGTCAAACCAATTCGTCTTCCAAAGCTGAGCGGGATCAATCACCGATCCAGTTATGCCCTGCTTCATACGGTGAGCGGCTACAGCTTTGGTCGAAGCTCAATGCTCGCCGAAGAAATCCCGGCCATTGCAGCTTCCAAAGGAGTCTCGGCGGTGTTACTTGCCGATCGGATGTCGGTGAGCGGTGCGCATGAGTTCGATAAGATCGCGCGAAAGGTTGGCATTAAGCCAATCATTGGCGCATCGTTCGAGTTGTCCGAAGGCGGTGAGATCGTTTTGATCGCACAGAATTCGCATGGATGGCAATCACTCTCTTACCTAATCACTGAATGTCACCTGAATGAGCCTCGACTCCATCCGCTTTGCAATTGGGAGCGACTGGCCAAACACCACCAAGGACTCATCTGTCTGACCGGAGGGCATGCAGGCCCTCTCAATCGACTCTTGATGGGTCGTAAGTTCGCCAAAGCCGATGAAATGCTCGCTCGGCTCCTATCTCTTTTCCCTACCTTCATCCAAATCGAACGCACATACCAACCTTGGGAAACGGCTGTAAACAACCAGTTGATGGATTTGGCCAAGAAACGTAAAGTTCTTTGTTGCGCTGGAGGTCAGACTTCATTGGGGAAACGGGAACACTTTGTGGTGCAGGATGTACTGAGTTGCGTTGAAACACTTTGCCTGATCGAAGAGATTACGGGACGCAAATCACCACGTGATCGTTCGCAACCCGAATGTCCAATATTCCCAAGTCGCAGCATCAATGCTGAGCAGTTCATTCGCTCTCCTAATGAACTAAGTCAAATATATAGTGACGTACCTGAATTGTTGGATCACACATTGATGATTGCCGATATGTGTGAGGATGAAATCTTGCCTGGTCTCGCACCCCTTCCAATGGTTTTTGATGATGATAACGTTGCACTCCGGGAAATCGTGATTGCGCGAGCAAAGGAGATCCGACCGAAATGGCCAGATGGATACCGTAGAAGAATTGGTCGTGAGTTGGCACGAATCATCCAACTCGGGTTCGCGAATCACTTTCTTATTGCATGGGAGATGTGCGACTGGGCTCGAAACCAGGGGATTCTGTTTAGCGGCAGAGGGTCAGTTGTTGACTCAGCAGTCGCCTATTGTCTAGGTTTGTCACGAATCGACGCCTATGAACATGACCTGCACTTTGAGCGGTTCCTCCCCGGGGACGGTAGTAAACGGCCAGATATCGATATTGACTTTGAAGCCAGCCGCCGCGAGGATGTGCGTCAACACCTTGTCCAAAAGTACGGGAAGGACCATGTGGCCACCGTAGCTGCCATTGGTTCCTATGGATCCAGAGGCATTGTAAGAGAGGTTGGGAAAGTAATGGGGATTCCTGATGAATCCGTTTCCTATCTCGCCAAGAGGCTGCATGGAGGGGTCTCACCAGAAAAGCTCGAAGCGGCAATCGACGCTCGTCCCGAGCTGCGTGACAGCGGGATCCCACGTGAACGCTTCCACTGGGTGTTTCGTCTAGCGGAACGCATGATGGACATGCCCCGTAATATGCGAGCGCACTCATCTGGCGTGATCGTGTCCAGCGAACCGATCTGCAACCGTGTTCCGGTGATGTACTCGGGAATGGATGACGTTCGGATTATCCAATGGGACAAGCGCAGTGCAAAACGTTGCTTCGACAAATTCGATGTGCTCTGTCTCCGAGGCAACGATGTATTGAGCAGCGCACAAAAATCCATCTCCGAGCTCGAACCCAGCTTTCAATTGGAACAGATCGATTTGAAGGACGAGGAGGTGTTCCGTACATTCAGATCCGGAAATCTGATCGGCATTCCTCAATCTGCTTCACCGGCAATGCGGCAAGCACACATTCGGCTGAGAACCGAAAACCTCAATGACGCCAGCCTTGTCCAAGCCGGTATCCGTCCCGGCGTTGGCGGAGCCGTAAAAATCAACGAGTTAATCGCACGAAGGCGTGGCAAACCGTATTCCTTCACCCATCCAGACCTTGAGCGCATTCTGGGGAATACGTACGGGATTATCGTTTTCCAGGAGCAGGTCGATCAACTCCTCGAACATTTTGGTGGCTATACACCGGGTGAGGCAGAAGAGTTGCGCGAAGCGATTCACAAGCGTCGACGAGAAGAGTTTGTCAAACAAGTCCGTGATGACATCATCGCCAAGATCGTCCAGAACGGATATGACCTTCGAACTGCAAATGAGGTCTACGAGCTAGTTGCTGTATTCCAAGGATACGGGTTTGCCCAGGGCCACGCCTTGGCATTCGCAGAAATCTCCATTCGAAGCGTCTGGTGTCAGCAAAACTATCCTACTGAATATTTTGCCGCGCTTCTGAACGCCCAGCCTGCTGGATACTACGGTCCCTGCACGATTTCCAATGAGGCCAGAAATCGCGGCGTTGAGATTCGCCGTCCAGATGTGAACATCAGCGAACGTGCGTTCACCGTCGAAGACGTCGCTGATAACCACATGATCGTTCCAAGGGGAGGCATCCGAGTTGGGCTCGATCAAATCTCAAACATATCATCTGGACTTCGTGATCGCATAGTAGCGCGA
>CAMLEL010000136.1 GCA_946478935.1 uncultured Armatimonadota bacterium | reverse complement strand
CTCCGGCAGACAGCGCTGATTGTCACGCTCGCCCAGATTGGCTCATTTGTACCGGCGACGACCTGCCGACTCGGCCTGTGCGATCGCATTTTTGCCCGAATCGGCGCGAAAGACGAACTGGCCCTTGGTCAATCCACCTTTATGGTGGAAATGATCGAAAGCGCCAACATCCTGAATCACGCCACGGACCGATCGCTCGTGATACTGGATGAGGTTGGAAGGGGAACATCGACTTACGATGGTCTCGCAATCGCCTGGGCGATGATCGAGCATCTAAGCGCGATTGGAGCCAAGACGATGTTCGCCACGCACTACCACCAGTTGAACGCCCTGGCCGAGCAGCTTGCCGGAATCGCCAACTATCGCGTGGCGGTGGAGGAAGTCGGCGACGACATCGTTTGGACGCACCGGGTCCTACCTGGCGGGACCGACCGATCCTATGGCATTCATGTCGCGAGGATGGCGGGCGTTCCGCCGGCAGTCTTAAATCGCTCCCGGGAGATTCTGGCCGAGCTCGAAGAAAAGTCCGAGGCTCCCAAGGCCATCCCGGCAGCGACCCAAAAGCTTCAGATGACGTTGTTTGAGGTCGAAGAAGCGCCGATCATGAAGGAACTCCAAAGTCTGGACCTTAACGGGCTGACGCCGATGCAGGCGTTGAAACTGTTGGACGAGTGGAAAGGCAAATTTGCAGTTCGACCCTAACCTACGATTTGTTGCGGATGTGGAGCAGGTCGCCATCTTGCACGACATATTCCTTGCCTTCAAGGCTCATCTTGCCCGCTGAATAGGCAGCGTCCAAAGAGCCACTCGCCTTGTAGTCCGCGTAATGCACAACTTCGGCACGGATAAATCCTTTGGCAATGTCGTTGTGAATCGTTGCGGCCGCCTTCAGCGCGTTGGAAGCCCTCCTCAAAGGCCAAGCGCGAGTGTCGTTTTCACCGGCCGTGAAAAAGGTGATGAGCCCCAAGGCTTCGTAGATTGCTCGAATGACGATGTGCGAGGCAGGCTCTTTAAGTCCAAGCGACTCCAAGAATTCGGGCTGATCCGCCGGATCCAATTGGGCGATCTCTTCCTCGATTGGAGCTGCAACATAAAATGCGGGAGTATCTTTTGATGCCAACTCCTTAATTCGAGCATCGATAGCGGGAGCTCCGGCAAGCCCGGACTCATCGACGTTGAAGGCAACGACCATTGGCTTCAGGCTTAAAAACTGATAGTTGCGAGCAACGGTTTGCTCATCGTCGTTCATTTCGATTGCCCTCATCGGCGTGCCTTCCTCCAAGAGGGGCTTCACCCGATCGAAGAACTGCTTCTCCAGGTAGTCCGGGGAGCCAGACTGCTTGACCGTCGGCGACTTTTGAAGTCGTTCCAGACGATTTTCCACAATCTGCAGATCGGCAAGCACCAATTCGACGTCGATGTTCTCTTGGTCGCGCAGTGGATCCACCTCCGCAAAGTACGGTGACATGGGATTATCAAAGGCACGCACGACATGCAGCAGGAGGTCGGCTTTTTTGGCCTGATCGATCAACCGTTGGCTGAAAGCCTTTCCACTGCCGCTGACCGCCTCGATGTCATCGTGCAGGATCACGGTTGCCGGCGTCTGCTTCTTCGGTTTGACTTGTGCGACGATGGCATCGAACCGCTCATCGGGTACGGGAACGGACGTTACCTCACCCTTTGCCAATCCACGGGCGGCGGCTCGATAGAACGTGCTTCGACCGGCTTGCGAATAACCAATGATTGCGACTTTCATGAGGATTTAAGGGCGAGGTGGCTCCTGCTACCGGGTTTGCTCTGCTGCCGGCTGGAACTCCACTTGGACCTTGCGCGGACCAAGCTGCAGAGGCAGAATCCAAAAGACGTAGACGCTGGCCGCCAATAGCAGAAGGAGCAGCCAGGGAAAGCGCTTTATTGGCCTGCCGTAGAGCCTAGCCACGGCAAGGGAGGATACTCGAAACAACTGCCCGGGTCGTGGGACTCGTCTTACGTGTGATACTCAGCGTTGATTCGTACGTATCCGTAGCCCAAGTCGCATGTATAGACGCGGGATGATTCACCGGGCCCCAATTCGAGATGAATCACGATGTAATCTGACTTCAACGCCGTTGAAACGCGCTTTGAATCGAAAGCTGCGGGACCACCAAACTCGAAAAGCAGATGATCCTCACCATTTGCAACGATCGTGAGCCTCGCCTCCTCTTTGACGAACGGAACGCCCGCCCTGCCAGCGGCCATCATGATTCGCCCCCAATTGGGATCACATCCAAACATTGCCGTTTTCACAAGCGGCGATTCAGCGATCGTTCGGGCAATCCGCTTGGGATCGGAGGATCCTGTCACGACCACTTCCACCAACTTTGTCGCACCTTCCCCATCTCGGGCCACCTGCTTGGCGAGCGAAATGCAGACGGATGCAAGCGCGTTTTGAAACTCTTCACGAGACGGCTTGTAGGACGATGCGCCATTGGCCAGAACGATGACCATGTCGTTTGTCGATGTATCCCCATCCACCGTCATGCAGTTGAAGCTTTGATCGCAAACATCCCTCAACACTTGCGACAAGTCCAAGCTGGAAACATCCGCATCGGTTGCGATAAATGCCAGCATCGTCGCCATATTAGGAGCGATCATGCCCGAACCCTTGGCAACTCCGAAGATCCTTGCAGCACCAACCTCGGCTGAGGCGTGTTTTTCCACCAAGTCGGTAGTAAGCAAGGCATCCATGAACGGCCGTGAGTCGTTGCCCAGTTTGGTCGCCGCGTCGGCTATTCCTCGCTCCACCTTTGACATATCCAAAAGCTGGCCAATGACGCCGGTGGATGCGACGGCGATGTCGTCGGCATCAAATCCCAATGCGGCGGCCGCCAATTCAGCCATGTGAGCGGTATCCCTTGCCCCTTGCTCACCCGTACAGCAGTTGGCATTGCCGCTGTTCACCACAATTGCGCGAACGGTTCCAGATTCAAGTGCGCGCCGCGAATAGTCCACACATGACGCACGGACTTCATTCGTCGTAAAGCACCCGGCCGCGATCGTCGGTCGATCGCTGACCAGCAATCCGATGTCGTTTCGGCGATTCTTAAGGCCGCACCGGGCACCGGCATACTTGAAGCCTTCAGGAATTGGGATTGGGTGGATAGCCATCTTTTGTGTTCAGGGCCAGAGCCCATTCAAGGGGAGTCCGGCAAACTCCGGAAGCCGCGCCATCAAGTTCATGTTTTGGATCGCTTGGCCAGCCGCACCTTTCACTAGGTTGTCTTGAACCAGGGAAATCACGACATAGCCAGTGGATGGATCTGCAACCGCATGCAAGTCAACTCGATTCGTACCTTGAACCTGCTTGGTCGAGGGCGGCCGGTCGGTCAACTGGATACACGGCTCTTCCGCGTATGCCTTTTGGATTGCCGAAAGCGCTGCGGCTGTAGATTGGACCGGAGCGTGGATGGTCGTATGGATCCCTCTAGCCATGGGAGCCAAGTGGGGTGTAAATCGAATCTTGCATCCCGCTTCCTGCTCGATTTCGGGGATATGCCGATGCCCGGTCACCGCATAGGCTTTCAATCCTCCCGTGATTTCGCTATAGAGGTATTCCGTTTCTTTGCGCGAACGGCCCGCACCGCTGACTCCAGACATCGAATCGATAACGGGAATGCCGGTGAGCATGGATGAGATCGGCTTCAGCCCCAAGACGGCATTCGTGGCATGGCAACCCGGATTGGCGATCAGCTTCGCCGCGCGTATTTCATCTCGGTTCCCAGACTCTGGCAAGCCATAAACTGGTTGGTCCCGTAGTTCGGGGGCCGTCCATTCCCGCTTATAAGTCTCTGCATACACTGATTTGTCGGCAAGACGAAAGTCAGCCGATAAGTCAATCACTTTGCAGCGTTGAAGCAGTTTGCCAGCATGAGTCATGGCGAAGCCAGCCTCCTGTGCCAGGAAAGCAAAGTCTACGTCAAGGGATTCGGGATCGAACGCGGTCAGTTGCAAGTCGCTCGTGATCCACGGGCACTCATGACTTAGCTTGGTACCTGCCAACCTTTCGCTCGTCGCCACGACCACTTGAGCATGGGGATGATTCGCCAGCAGACGGACGACTTCGGCGCCGCCATAGCCCGTCGCACCAATCACCGCCACACGCAAATCCTTAGTCATGGGAGTTAGATACGATACCATTCGACGCTAAAATCAGCGCATGGTCCCAGTTGTCGTCGCGCTTGGCTCGAATGTCGGCGATTCCCTCGGGAACCTCCGCCGAGCCGCGCGTAGTTTGGAGACTTTGCTGAAAGGAGTCACTGCGAGCCCGATTTTCCGAACACGCCCCATGTACGTTGCTGATCAGCCCGAGTTCCTGAACGCGGCTATTGCGGGCCAAACAAGCTTGGGACCGCTTGCTCTGCTGGATGAGTTGAAGGCGCTGGAGGCCAATTTGGGTCGCGAGGCAAGAAGCCGTTACGGTCCTCGCGAGATCGACTTGGACCTCGTATCGTACGGCTCATTGGTGTATTCGGGCCCGAGGCTCCAAGTACCTCACCCGCGAACCGCGGAACGGCGGTTCGTACTTTTACCCATGTGGTCTGTATCTCCGAACCTGGATCTGCCGGGTATGGGTAACGTCTCGACACTGTTGACCCAAACTGAATGTGACGCTGAAGACGTCGTACGGATCGAAGATGCCCTTTTTCCAATACCAAGCCACGGATAGAAGGGGACTACCGGTTCAAGGAACGGTTCAGGCAAACAGCTTGGATGAAGCAAACCGGGCGCTCGCCCAGCAGGGATATCAAGTTCACGGCATTCGCCAGCCCGGATCCGTCACCGCTACTGCCCCTACTCAAACGCCACCGGCGCGGCCTGTGTCCGCTTCAGAACAACCTCTATCCCGCCCGGTACAAGTTCCGGCCAGACAAGCGCGGCAGGAGCCCATCCGCAAGACTCGATACAGCAAAGAGAGCGATCTCTTCTTCATCTTCAGCCAACTTTCCAGCTATTTCAAAGCTGGCATCAATCCCGCACAGGCTTTCAAGGAGATCGGCGATAAGCAACGCCGAGAAGATTTCCGGGAGGCGCTGCTTTTGGTTGCATCGAGGACTGGAGAAGGTTCGAGCATTGCCGATACCTTGGCACTCTATCCCTACTTATTCCCGCCACACGTCGTTGGCGCCGT
Organism: uncultured Armatimonadota bacterium; assembly: GCA_946478935.1. The sequence continues at coordinate 1,494 of CAMLEL010000136.1, read as the reverse complement.
TCGCTCGGGCGAGACGGGAGGATATCTACCCGAGGCGATGGATGGGGTGGCGGCCCAAGCTGACAGCAGCCGCAAAATGCGTCGCTGGATGATTTGGCTGGGTTGGTTTGCCATTGGCATTCCGCCCGTGATCCCGATCGGTAAAGCTCTCTTCAATGCGGTCCTTGGAAGTTGGAAGGTTCAGGAACAAACGGGAGGGACCGCACCCGTGGCCCAGACCGTTCTCTCCGGCTTTTTGCGCGAACTCTCAGGTCCTCTGGGAATCCTCTCGCTCATTGTCCTTGCCGTATTCGTTGCTGGAGCCTTTGTTTGGCAAACGGTTGCATTTCGCGAGCTACGGCATCGCCTCGCTTTGATGGTGCCGACGATCGGCAAGCGGGCAAAGGCGGAGTCCTTCGCGGCTTTCACCTGGAATCTGAGCCAACTGAGTCGGTCGGGAGTTTCGCCACGTCAGAGCTACCTGTTGGCAATGGAGACCGTTCCGAACTTGCACATTCGGAACCTTTTGGCCGAGCAAGGACGGCAAATGACCGATCGAACAAAGTTGAGCGATGCCCTACATGCCACGCAGATGCTTCCCTACGAGTTGAGTGCAATGGTCCAAACCGGAGAAGTAACGGGAGACGTCGCCGGACAGTTGATGCATGGGGCGATTGCCCAACGAGAGGAGTTCGAGCATCAGAGCAAGAATTTGATCCAGCGGGTCGGATGCTGGATGGCGTTGCTTTTCTTCATGGTGGGTCCGCTGGTTTTGATGTGGCTGTACCGTGACTTCCTACTCGGATTGTTCGACGTGTTTGGACAGGAGTAGGAGCCGCGAGAGCGTAGAATCAGAAGGAATCGATGCCCTCATTCGAATACACCGCCGTCAACGCCACTGGGCAAGCCGAATCGGGCACCGTATTGGGCTTGACCCTCAATGACGCGGTCCAGCAGCTCTCACAGAAGGGACTGACGGTGGAGCGCATCCAAATGGCCCAGTTTTTGGGGGACCCCCTGAGGGACCTCCCCTCAGAGACGCCTGCTACAGTCGAGACGCCCTCACCTCCTGTGGCTGAGCAAGACTTGAAAGCGGCCCCACCTACGGAAGCTCGATCCTATTTGGCGACCAGCGTAGTGGGTCCGATTGTGGGAAAGGTCGGACTCAACCAGCTGATGTTCTTCTTCCGGCAGTTGGGGACGATGATCGACGCGGGCGTGCCCCTGGTCCAAACGCTTGACACGCTCGGAAGGCAGTCCCAAGATCCGCGACTGAGGCACGTGATCCAAGAAATGAGAGGTCATGTTCTGGCGGGACGCCCGTTGAGCGCAGGAATGCAGCGCTACCCGGAGATTTTCTCGCCACTGCACTTGAGCCTGATCCGCGCCGGCGAGGAAGGTGGGTTCCTCGCCCAATCCTGCCGTCAGGTCAGCGATTACATCGAACAGGAAGTCAAGATCCGCAACCAATACAAGCGAGCGCTGTTTATGCCCAAGTTGACGGTGATCGGGTCG
>CAMLEL010000135.1 GCA_946478935.1 uncultured Armatimonadota bacterium | reverse complement strand
TTAGCCAACTCGACTGAATAGACGATCGGACCGTTGGTCTTGAAGTTCGCCATGCCTTTGGGAGTGGCGTGGATCACTGCGGCCGATTTTCCGTTGACAGGCTTAAAAGCGATGAGCTTGTAATTGGTCTCCACGGTTTGGCCTTGGATGTTGGCTTTGCCAGACCAGGTGCTGCCGACCTTCACCGGCTTCTCCGGGAATGGGATCGAGGTTCCCTGGTTGTTACCGCTGGGCATTCCCTGCACGCCGCGAGTCTCAGACTTGAGCACCCGAGCGCGGCTGTCCATCACAGTGACCATCAGCATCTTTTTCAGCTGCTCAGACGCGGCGGGGGGCGCTGGCTGACCGTTCATGGTCACATTGCCGATCGTGGAATTGATGGTGTACTGACCGTTCTTAACCCCAGCAATCTTCATCGTCATTCCCATGCCGATCTTCATCGACTGGGATGGCGTGCCGGTCTGGATGTCCATCACATACTTGAACACCTGATTCGGCTTGGCTTTAATTCGAAGCAGTTGTGAACTCTGGGCTGAAGAAGCTGCGGCGAGGCACAAGAAGGGAAGGAGGAGGATGGCTTTTTTCATGGGTGATTCCAGGTTATTTACTAAAAAAGCCCGACGGACGTTTCATCGCCGGGCTCAATAGGACATTCGGTTAGCGGTCTCCTATGGCTGGATACTCAAGATTCGCATCTCCTTCGTAGATGGCCTTGGGGCGGATCAAGCGATTATTACGAAGTTGTTCGAGGGCATGAGCGCTCCATCCGGAGACGCGAGCAATGACGAAGATTGGCGTGTAAAGGTCGATCGGAATATCGAGGAGGTAATACGCGTATGCCGCCGGGAAGTCCACGTTCGGGAAGATATTCTTCCGCGTCTCCATCGTCTTCTCGAGGACGTCGGCAATCTCGCCAAACCGCGTATCTCCCTTTTCCACGCCAAGTTCCTTGGCAACCTTGGTGAGGTAGATCGCGCGGCTGTCACGCTTCTTGTACTCTCGATGGCCGAAGCCCATGATCTTCTTCTTGCCTTCGAGAGCATCATCGATCCATGCCTGGGCATTGCCGGGTTGATCGATGTCGAGGAGCATTTTCATGGCTTCCTCGTTCGCCCCACCATGCAAGGGTCCCCTCAGAGTGCCGATTCCGGTTACGATGCCGCTGTAAAGGTCGCTCAACGTTGCCACGGTAACCCGGCAGGCGAATGTGCTCGCGTTAAATCCGTGCTCGGCATAAAGCGTCAGCGAGGCATCCATCACCTCAACGGTCTTCTGAATCGGATCCTTGCCGGTCATGAGGTGCAAAAAGTTCTCGGCCGTGGTATGAGCCGGATTCGGCTTGATGGGCTCCAAGCCATTTCGAATTCGATGTCCGTTGGCGACCATCGTTCCCGCTTTGGCAATGATGCGCACGGCTTTGCGCACGTTGGCCGCATCGTCGGTGGATGGCGCTTCGTAATCGGGATCGAAGGGCGCCAGGGCCGAAAAGGCCGTGCGGATGGCATCCATCGGATGGGTGTCCTTGGGCAGCGCCTTCAGGACGTCGTAAACCTGGCTCGGCACTTCTCGTTCCGCGCCAAGTGTTTTTCGAAATTCATCCAGTTGTGATTGATTGGGGAGTTTGCCGTGGATCAGGAGGTAGGCAGTCTCTTCGAAAGTTCCATGCTCGGCGAGGTCATGGACGTCGTAGCCGCGGTACTGCAGGCTGCTTCGATCGCTGTCGATCTCGCTGATGGTGCTGATGCCAGCGATCACACCCTCAAGGCCGGGGCTGTAGTTTGGATATTTGTCGGTAAGAGTGGCGCTCATGATTCTTCTTTGAAATCCTGCAGTGGGAGTTTGCCGAAGTTTACCGTCACTTGGATTTTTTATCCTTGGCGGATCCTAAATCGTAGAGGAACTTCTCAAAGCGGGACTGTCTTTCCTTCTCCGCCTGCCTCTCAGCTGGAGTCACGTTCGTCTTACGAAAAGGTGGATATGGGAGATCATTCTGTGGCTTCTTCCTGCGGAAGAGGTTATCCAGCCAGTCCTCGAACTTGATCGCATTCTCGATTTGCTTCTTACGGGCCTTCTCTTTTTCGATATAAAGAATCCCATCCATAATCGGGCGAAGGACCGATTTGTATAGGATCCACAAGCCGCCGATAACGATGACCTGAAACCAACCATCGAACGACGAGCTTTCAGCCAGGAACAAATGCAGGATTGAACCCAAATGCATGGATACTTTTGTACAGGTCGAATCTAGGTTCTGTCAATACTTGGCCCAGATGATTGCCAAGATTTGTCTTTGGCATCGAACTCGGAGTATTGGAGCCGATCGTACAACTCCGCTCGCGTTCGCATCCGATCGAGGAACCCTGCTTGGCTTTGTTCCGCCAAGAGTTGAGCATACGATTCGTCGAGCGCCTTGAGCATGACGCGGAAGGCGGTCATCGGATAGATCACCATTTGGTAGCCCATATCGGCAAAGACTTGAAAAGAAATGATGGGTGTTTTGCCAAATTCAGTCATGTTGGCCAGCAGCGGAGCGCCCACTCGAGCGCGAAACTGCTCGAACTCGGCCTCGGACTGCAGCCCCTCTGGGAAGATCGCGTCGGCACCCGCGTCCACATAGGCATTTGCCCGATCGATTGCGGAATCCAGCCCTTCGACTCCACGTGCGTCGGTCCGAGCGCAAATGATGAAACTTGGGTCGTTCTTTGAGTCGACTGCGGCACGGACTTTTCGCTCCATTTCGCTCCGCTCGATGACTGTCTTTCCGTCCAAATGCCCGCATCGTTTGGGTGACACCTGATCTTCGATATGGATGCCCGCCAGGCCCGCCCTTTCCATCTCGATCACTGTTCGCATGACATTTAGCGCTTCTCCGAAGCCGGTGTCTGCGTCACTAATTACGGGAAGCGGGCTGACAGCGGCGACGTAGGCAGCCTGCTGGGCAAACTCGGTCAGCGTTGCCAGTGCGATATCCGGGACTCCGAGCGATGCGTTTGTGAGTCCAGCGCCGCTGAGGTAGAGCGCCTGTGCGCCTGACTGGGTTGCCGAAATGGCAGAAATAGCATTGAAGACACCGGGCATGAGTACGCAGCCGCCAGCCATGAGCTCGCGAAGGCGGGCGCCGGGATGAGATGTGGGGGGCCTCAGCACGCAATGAGGTTACTCTACATCCTATTTTAGATAGACGTGTGTATACTATGAATGTGCAGGACGCCCTCATTCTCGTCATAGCCTTGGCCGCGACTTGCGGTATCGGGTTTGTTTTGATGTACCGCCACCTAGCTGGGCAGGTATCGGCGGAGAAGTCGCGATGTGAACAGGTGTCTGACGAAGCAAAGCGTCTCAATGCCGAACTCTTCGATGCTCGGGCACTGATTGGTCGGATCGAGGCGATCGAAGATGAGCGCAACCGACTCTCGGAGGACCTTGGTCAGCTGCGGTCAAGCCATGACGAGGTGAGCACGCGGCTTGCCCAAGAGCGCGAGGCCCGATCTCAGCAAGAAGCTGCCTTTCTCCGCAGAGAGAATCAATTGGTAGAAGACGAGAATCGCATTCGTGAAGCCATGACGGTTTTAGCGAAGCAAGTCGTCGATGAAAACAGCAGTGCGTTCCTCAAGCAAGCCGCGGATGTGCTGGGCAACCTTTCGAAGCAGACCGAGCAAAAGTTGGAGATCCATCAGAGAACGTTTGAGGGGACTTTGCTGCCGCTTAAAGAGTCCCTTAAGCGCATCGACGAGCAGGCACAAAACCTGGAAAGTGCGCGGCAAAAAGCTTTCGGCGAGATCGCCAAGGGGCTGGAACAGGTTGTATCCACAACCCAAAGCGTGGCCAAAGAAGCAGGCGGCCTCAAAGATGCCCTCAGAAAACCTCACGTACGCGGACGATGGGGCGAGGCGCAACTGCAAAACTGCATGGAGTTGGCAGGGATGTCCGAGCATTGTGACCTGACCTTCCAGCACACATTTGACTCAGACGAGGGTCGCATTGTGCCCGATATGACGGTGAAGATGCCGGGCGGGCGGGTCATCGTGGTGGACGCCAAGACTCCGAGAGATGCCTTCGACGACTACATCGAAGCTACTGATGAAGACCGTCGTCGAGCGGCTCTCCTGCGTCACGGCAAACAGGTGCTCAGCCATGTGGAAGCCTTGGCGAAGAAGGAGTACGGCATCAAACGAGAAGATTCGCCCGACTTCGTTGTCATGTTTCTCCCGAATGAGTCGTTCCTTTATGCCGCATTGGAGGGTCAACCGAATCTCGTCGAAACTGCCCTTGCCAAGCGAATCCTGATTGCAAGTCCTCCAACGCTCGTCGGCTTGTTGAAGGTGATTCGCTACGGTTGGATGGAGACGAGACTTGCAGAGGATGCGCAAAAGATTGCCAAGGAAGGGGCCGCTCTGCACAAGCGAATTGCCGACCTGATGTCGAATTTCTCGGTGTTGGGCAAGAGTTTGGACAAGGCGAAAGGAGCCTTCGATTCTGCGGCGTACAACTTGAACAGCCGTGTATTGCCGACGGCAAGGCGATTGGAATCGATGGGTGCATCGAATGGTCGGTCCCTCGATCCGCTACCGGCCGGGATTTTGCCTCTTGGATTCGAGGAAGATGGACTTCCGCTTGCAGTGGTTGAAGGCGCTGCCGAGGTCGATGAGGCTGTCGATCGCTTGGCGACTGAAGCCTAGACCGAGATCGGTGGGTGCTCCACCGCTTCTGCCATGACTTCTTCAGCTCGCCAACAGGCGGCTCGGTGATCATCACCGAGCTGAATAAGTCCGGGCTCTTCGCTACACTTCTCAATGGCATAAGGGCAGCGGGGTCGGAAGGAACAATCTTTGCCAAGCGTGGTGAAGTCTGGTGGCTGGCCCTTGATCGCTTCCAAGCGATCCTTGTTGGGATCGGGTAGGGCGTTCAAGAGCGCCTTGGTGTAGGGCATTGCAGGTTTTTGAAGGACCTGTGCCGCCGGACCGAATTCGACAATCTTTCCCGCATAGAAAACGGCGATCCGCTGGGAAATGGACGCGATCGCGCCGATGTCATGCGAAATAAGCATTACCGCCGTCTTCTCCTCCTCTTGCAACTGGCGCAGTAGGCGCAGGATCTGAGCCTGCAGGGTCACATCCAGCGCCGTCGTGGGCTCATCGGCAATCAGCACCTTGGGCTTGCAGGCGAAGGCGATAGCGATCACCACGCGTTGCCTCTGACCACCGCTCATTTGATGAGGGTATTTGCGTGCGCTGGCCCCGGGGGAGGGTACTCCCACCTTGCCCAACATCTCGATCGCCTGCTCGCGGGCGGTTGACCACGAAAGTCGATGATGCAGTACGAAGGCTTCTGCGATCTGGTCACCAACGCGCATCATTGGATTCAGCGACGTAAACGGGTCTTGCATGACCAAAGCGATTTGCTCGCCCCGAATATCCCGATACTCCTTTTCTCTGAGCCCCACCAACTCGCGGCCATCCAGCTTGATGGAGCCGGCGGAGACTTTCCCTGGCGCTTGCAGCATGCCCATCACGGCAAAGCCAGTCATGGATTTACCGCAGCCAGACTCGCCGACGACTCCCAAGGTCTGACCCGCTTCGAGATCGAACGAAACTCCGCGCAGGATGCGGGTCGGTCCAAAGGAGACTTCCAGGTCGCGGACTTCGAGCACGGGCATCGAGTGGAGATTATACAAGAGCCTGCCGGATCGAGTTGAGCACGATACTGGTAAGCCTTGGCATCAGGAATGCCATTCTCCGACGTATAATCCTAATGATGGACGTCGCAAAGTTATCGCCCGAAATGGCGCGATATTGGTATGGCGATCAAGATTCCGACGGGAATGACCTTGTGCGCCTGCGCGAAAGTCTTGCCCTCACCTACGCCGAGCGATACCATTTGCACAACCGGACGCTGGCCTCAGTAAACAAGATCCGTGACGCCGTCCGAACTGCCCGTCTTAGAAAAGCTAGCTGAGTCGCTCAATCGCCACGAGGTCAAATGGGTCCTGATTGGTGGTATGGCCGTGATGCTTCACGGAGCGACCTATCTCACAAGTGACTGCGACTTGGCTTTTGAGAAGTCGCAAGAAAACCTGCAGAACCTCCTCAGCGCACTTCAAGAATTGGGAGCAAGGCCGGTCCGCGCATCCGAATCTGGTGAGTATTCGCTTGATTTGTCTATCATTCTTGCGCCTTTTATGCACCTAAAGACAGAGGCGGGGCCGGTCGATCTCATCAACCGTTTGCCCAATATCGAGTCCTTCGGTGATCTGTACGAGCGTTCACTTGCGATCGACATCGATGGAGTGGTGATCCGGATCGCCTCGATTCCCGACCTGATTCGGTTGAAATCGAATACTGGGCGAGAGCGAGATGCCTTGCACGTTTCGATGCTGAAAGCGATTCTTTCTGAAGATAGCGGTAGATAGATTCAGCCTGCTGTATAATCGCGCCTATGGCGGACAAGATCCGAGTGGTAATCGCAGATGACGAAGCGGCGTATCGCAGCGCGCTTCAAAAGACCCTGACCCTGATGCCGGAGTGCGAAGTTCTTGGCGTGGCCAAAGATGGCCAGGAAGCCCTTGACCTCGTCTTGGCTGATCCGCCTGACGTGCTGCTGACCGATATCAACATGCCGCGAATGAACGGCATTGAATTGACCCGGCACGTGCTCAAGAAGGAAAAGTCAGTCCAAGTCGTCATCCTGACCATCAAGGAGGACGACGATAC
>CAMLEL010000134.1 GCA_946478935.1 uncultured Armatimonadota bacterium | reverse complement strand
GGTCAAAGTAGGCGTTCGCCGAAAGCTTCTTGGCGTTTGCCGCGTTCCGCGCATTGCTGATGATGATCAGCCGACCATTGGGAACCTTCTTCGCCTGCGCCTGAACCGCTTGTATGAGCGCTGGCGTGGCATGGAAAGCTGGGTCCGCGACGACCACGAGCATGTTGCTTCCACCACTTAACCCAAGCAGCGTGGAGGAATTGCCGGATTGGGCCGAACGCAGATTGACGTTCGCTACGGGGCGACCCGCTTCAGGTCCGTAATTGTGCGGCTCCAGCCTAAACGGGGCATAGCCAAGAGGCAATGCAGTGGAAAACACGGCATCAGGAAACTTGGAATTGGCAACGTAGTTGGACATCGCGTGTTCAAGAGTCTGCGAGCCCTGCATGCCTTCACTGTGGGCATACACCTTGAGAAGCCGCCCAGCTCCATCGATCCAGAGCTTGACTTCAGAACGGCCACCGCCGTCTTGGAATTTGCCCACAACGATGTCAGTAGCAACACCGGCAATTGTGGCCTTCCCACCGCTCGTCGGCTTCGCGCCACCCGGCATCGACCCTTTTGAACTGCCGCGCACAAGGATCATCGGAATCGAATAGCCAAGCGCGGGAGCGACGCTGAATGGCGGGATGTGGATCTGGCCATTTGCAAAATGCCTTTCATAGAGATTTGTGGTGGTGTCCGCTTCCAGGCCACCACGTTCGTTTAGAACAAACTTCGATTCGGTCCCTGTGAACTTGGCGTCCAAGCGCAAGCGTGACGGTCGATCGACTCGCAAAGTGGTGGTGCCGAGCAGACGATTTTGGTATTTGGATTGGACCACGACAGAAAGCGTGTCCGCCTTGGCAAGGTAGGCATCCAAGCGCTTCAGCGCCGCGTCTGCCGATCCAGCCTGGCCGAGCAGGAGCATGGTGAGCATATTTCTCTAACGTTTATTATGGCGAGGAGTCAGCAGTTTTACCGGGTTGGTTCTGAACCTGACGAAAATGCGGGTCCTCCATTCCGCTGATTCCCGGAACAACCGGGACGCAGTTGGCTGCTGCAAGTAGGTTTGCTGGAGGAGCGGAACAGTGGAGAATAAGTACGTCATTTTCAAACTTGGGGTCGAGCGATATGGCTTGCCCATCGAGAACGTGGAGCGAATCCTGCCTTCTCAAGAAGTGACCAAGATTCCGAGATCGCCAAAGATGCTGCTTGGAGTCTTTGAACTCCGGGGACAGACGATTCCCACCATCGATGCGCGTCTGCGCTTCGAGATGCCTCCTTCAGAGACAGCGAAGAATTTCGTCGTGGTGTTTTCAGATTCGGGGCGATGCGCGCTGCGGGTCGACATCGTGGACGGAATCGTCTCATTTGAAGAGCAGGATATCGACCGCTCGCCGGAACTGTTCAAATCAAGCGATGAGTTCCTGAGCGCGATCGGCAAGTGTGGCGACGAACTGACGGTGCTTCTCGATCCCGTTCATCTGGTTCCAACCAGTCTGAAGACCAAGCTATCGGCCGCCGCCTAGGAACTGAACTCCAGCACGCCCTGGCCCGCCCGGACATTGTCAAACCAGTCAAAGAATGCATCCTGAATGGTCAGCGATGGCAGTTCAGCATCGACGACCTGCCACCGAAGCGGCTCCTCGCGGGCGAGGCTCAAAAAGCCCTCACGGACTCGGCGATGGAATTCGATCGGCTCGGAATCCAGACGGTCCTTCGAGCGAAGTCTTCCGAGCCCCACTTCTGGCGCCAAATCCAACAGGAACGTTCGCTCTGGCTTCAGACCCCCAGCGGCCACCAGATTTGCCGCATCCACGAAGGAGCGATCCAGACCGCGGACAATCGCCTGATAGACGACGGTCGAGTCAGCAAATCGGTCGCAAAGAACCACCGATCCGCGGTCCAGCGCCGGAAGAATAACCGTTTTCACATGGTTGGCCCGATCTGCCAGGAATAGAAAGAGCTCTGATTCGGGCGGCATCGCCCCGCCATGCAGGAGAATCTCTCGAATCTTGGCCCCGAACTCACCGGACCCTGGCTCGCGTGTAACGACAACCGTTTCCCCGCGTTCTCGCAGGCGATCGGAGATACCTCCGATCGCCGTTGTCTTTCCTGATCCTTCCGGGCCCTCGAAAGATATGAACATGCTGCCTAGGTCGTCTGTAAAGCGACTTCGCGAATCTTGACGCCGATTCCTCGCTTCTGAATCTCATCAAGGAATTTGGTGCCTGACATCGCAGTCTCGTATCGATGGCACCCTGGCTGGCATCCACCCTCGGTCAGGTGCTTCGCATAGATGGCCGTCGAAAACCCGGTGAGTCGTTCCATCGCGGTAAATCCTGTCGCGTCGTCGTGACGCTCATGGATGTCGATCTGGATCCGAGTTTGAGCGCCGTCCTTCTTCCCAATTCCAACTCCGCGCACAATAACTTGATCCTTGTCATTTGGATCGCGCAGGGCCTCGCCCATGAGCTTGTGGAAGATTTCGATGGGAATGGCTTCGCCGCTTCTGGTCTTAACCGTCTCGTCACCCCAGAATCCATAGTCGCGGAAGATTCTCATTCGCTCGCAGTGTCCAGGGAATCGGATGGTCTTGTATTCGTATGAGTCGATTCGGCCTTCGTGGGTGAATGGCGCCGTCGATGCCCCGCCCGAAGTCGTGAAAGCCTCCATCTTGCCCAAGCCATCGACTTCAATCTCTTCGAGTTCGTCCAAAGTATCCACTTGGGTGACTTTGCCTCCCCGAACCACATCTGCGCGATGGCTGTATTCGGTCACCAACCCTTCAACATTGAAAACCAGCTTGTAATTGAAGGGGGGCTTGGGATTCTGCGGCAGTCCGCCGCAATAGAGTCGAATCGATTCGATGTCTTCCAGGTTTTCGAACAGATAGTTACCGAGGTCATTGACCAAGCCTGGAGCAAGTCCGGTATCCGGAACGATGCAGACACCTTCGGCTTTGGCCTGCTCGTCCAGTTTGAGCGTGTCCCATGCCACTGCCGTGTCACCACCCATGTCGACCATGTGCGTCTTATGACGAATCGCGACGGCGGCGATCCTGGGATGCATCCAGTAGGGAACACAGCTCAGGACAACGTCAGCTGGATCCAAGAACTTGCCAAGGGCCTCGGGATCGAGGGCATCTACTTGGTGCGCAGTGCAGATGTTTCTTCCAACCAACCCATTCACTCGGTCGGCATTCCGCTGCGCCTGTTCCAAGCTCTGGTCTCCCATTCGAATCTCGGCCGGGTCGGCGTGTTTGGCGAGGTCGTAGGCGGCGGCGGTTCCTTGCATGCCGGAACCAAGAATAGCGAAAGTCTTGCTCATAGAATCTCCGGGACGGCGCTGTCTGCGGGGATGCGGTCCTCGGGTTGAGGTTACCCGTCAGCATGGTTTTCTAACTTTGGCCTCCCCTCGCAAAAACCTGGCAACGCGACTCGCCCAGTTCTCGGTTAAACTTTTAGGGTGTATCGAGGTGAAGCGATGGAACGCATGATGCCGCTAGATTTGGAGCGCGCCCAGTTAAGGACGACGTGGCGCGGATATGATCGAACTCAAGTCCAGGCTCTGTTGCAGCGCGCGGCCAAAGAAATGGCGACGCTCAGGAGTGAAATGGACGCTTTGCGGACGGACGTGGGCAAGCAGAAGCATGAGCTTGAGACATTCCGATCCCAGGAGAACACTCTCAAAGAAGCGCTAGTGTTGGCTCAGAAAACGGCCGACGAGACGCGCGCCTCTGCTCACAAGGAGGCAGAGCTGATCCTTGAAGAGGCTCGTCACAAGTCCGCCGAAGCAGAGACCCAACTCCAGACCAAGATCAACGACCTTCGATGGGAACTTGAACGCTTACGCCTTGAAAAACAGAAGTTTCTGGGCAACTATCGGGCCATGCTCGAGTCCCAACTGCGCGAGATCGCCGAAGTGGGCGGCTTCGCCGTGGTCGAGGGTCGCCTCGACGAGTCTGTAGAGGCTTGAAAGCGGGCTTATTTTCAGCATTTTTGCCAGGATTGAAAAAACCTGTAAATCTTATACACTTTTGCAAATTAAGTGGGCTATCATAAAACCGGTTAAGTAGCCCGCCCCCGGGCGACTTCCTTGGAGAGATGCAATGAAATTGTTGAGATGGGTTCCCTTTGGTCTTCTGGCGGTCATGCCGGTGGTGTCAAGCGCCTTCGTGGTGACGTTGAACAAGACGGAAGGCGGTTACACGTACAAGGCTGAGGCCGAATTTCTGTACTCTGGTTCCACATTGACTGTGGAACTGCGCAATATGCAGGATTCGAATGTTGTTCCAGCTGGAAATGCTCAAGCCCTGACAGGCTTGTTCTGGGACATGAATGTCGCCGCAACCGGAATTGATGCGGTCATTGGTGCAACGAGCTTCTATGTCGACGGCGCTGGCAACGTGATTGGCGCTCCCTCTGAGACCCCCGCCCAACACTGGGCTTGGAAATCAGGCGTGCCTGCGGTACCTCAGACCGGCACGAACTTCGGGGTTGGCACGGCTGGATTCGGACACTTCGGCACTGGAAACGCCTTTGCTGGAGGAGGCTCACCGCCCGTTCTTAACGGAGTGGACTGGGGCCTACTCGGTGGAAACTGGAACATTCCAGGGAACGAAACGCCATTCATCGTGAACGAGATGATCTTTACGTTCAACGTTGGCACTTCATTCGATCTGGAGTCGATCGACACGGTTCTGTTCCAATATGGTTCAGACTTCAGCGAATTCCGCGGATTCGATCCTGAGTTCCCGCCTGATGAGGTCGTCCCCGAGCCGACCGCGATCGCGATGGTTGCCTTCGCTGGAGCCGCAGTATGGGCAAGAAAGAAGAAAGCTAAAAAGTAAGCTTTCGTAGTTACTCTCCAAATGCCAGGGGCCAACGAGCCTCTGGCATTTTTGCTTGTTTTCGGCCCTTAGACCTAAAGATTCCGTGATTTTGCAATTGATGGGGTCTAAACTGTTCTCGTAGTTCTCCCGAAGTTGGGAGAACGAATGTCGTTTTGGAGAGTTTAAATGAGAGTCTTACGTTTCGCTGCTTTTGGTCTCGTCCTGTTGCCCTTTGCGGTTCAGGCAAACCCATTTGTTCTTAACACCACTACCGGTGGTTATAACTATAAGGCTGAGGCACTCTTCTCGTATTCAGGGTCGACTTTGACTCTCAACTTGAAGAACACTCAGAATTCCAACGCCGTTGCCGCTGGCAATGCCCAGGCTCTGACGGGCCTCTTTTGGGACATGGACGTCGCCGCCACAGGAATTGGAGCTGTGATCGGTGGAACGAGCTTCTACATCGACGGAGCCGGAAATGTAATCGGCGCTCCCGCCGAAACGCCGGCGCAGCACTGGGCATGGAAGTCAGGTGCTCCGAGTTTTCCTGAAGCCGGAACGAACTTCGGAGTTGGTGCAGCGGGCTTTGGTCACTTCGGCGATGGGAATACATTCGCGGGTGGCGGTAGCAATCCTGTCCTTAATGGTGTGGACTGGGGGCTCCTTGGCGGAAACTGGAACATTAATGGCAATCAGAGCCCGTTCATCGTCAATGAGATGATTTTCACATTCAATGTTGGAACCAACTTCAGCCTTGACTCGATCGATCACGTGATTTTCCAATACGGATCTGACTTCGCTGAATTCCGCGGTTGGGATCCTGAGTTCCCGCCTGAGGAAGTCGTTCCCGAGCCCGCTTCGATGGCCATGATCGCTTTCGCAGGCATCGCTGTTTGGGCTCGCCGAAAGCGAAACCAAAAGTAATCTCCCGAAAGGAGAACTCTCTGCCCATCCTGATTTTCGGGATGGGCTTTTTGTTCTTATAATCACCGTATGGCGGCCGACATCTTTGTCCGAGTAGTGCCCAGAAGTCGCCGAACGCGCGTGGAGTTGTTGGATGAGAACACGCTCAAAATTTGGGTGCTCTCGCCTCCCGTCGACGGAGCGGCGAATGATGCGGTTATCGAGCTCCTTGCCAAAGTCCTGCGGTTACCAAAGTCAAGTATTCAACTGCAGGCAGGGAAAACGAATCGGAGTAAACGTTTCCGACTCGATGGAATCGAAATCGAGCAAGTTCGAGAACGGGTAAACAACTCGTTGGCGTAAACTTCCCTGCGGCGGAATACCGTCATTAGTAGACCGATGAGCGACCCAAACCGCACCCAGGCCCTGACACCCGACCCCAATCGAACGCAATTGGGCGCACCGCCGGTCGTCGACCCGAATCGGACCATGATGGGTGTGGCGCCAACCCTGAATGCCACCGTGACGATCAAGCCCGTGCAGTGTACGGTATGCAAGACCTTCAACCCGGCCGGCGTCATGTTCTGCGTCGATTGCGGATTGATCTTTGATCGGTCGCTCCCGGCGGATGCCTTTGGCGCGCCTGCCGTGCAGTTGCCGATGCTGGTCGAATCAAGCGGACGCGAGCACCCGATCCGGCCAGGGGCGAACTCGATCGGTCGGGAGGGAGATGTCATGCTCGTGGACGGCCGCATCTCTCGACGACATGCCCAAATCACCAGCGATGCCGGCAAACTTTCCGTGGAGGATCTCGGCTCCACCAACGGAACCAAGGTTGACGGGGTGGCTGTGCCGCCTGGCGAGTCGCTCGCGCTCGCTGGCGGAGAGACGATATCTTTCGGTGGCTATGACGTGAGGCTCGCGATGCCGGGCGAAGCTGGGGCGAATGCAACCGCGGCGATTCCGAGCAATAGGACAGCGGCGATCTCTGCCCCGCCAAAGCTG
>CAMLEL010000133.1 GCA_946478935.1 uncultured Armatimonadota bacterium | reverse complement strand
GCTTTCCGAAAGGTTGTCCATATGCTGCTTGTGGACCTCCGGAGACGCTTTCTGTAGCTTCAAGATATTATCGATTTGTTCCTTGAGAACAATGTCGAGGGTTCGGCTGGCTGTCGATAGGAGTGCGATCGATTTGACCAAACGAGGATGCTGGGCGACAGCGACGGCCGTAATCAAACCGCCCTCGCTGTGGCCCGCGAGGCCAAGTCGTTCAGGATTCACTTCCGGGCGAGACCGGATAAATTTCACCGCGGCGACAGCATCACCAACAAAGGCTTCGAACCTGAAGAACTTATCCATTTCAACAGGGCTTTTGGGCCACAGGGAGGCGTTTGAGTGAGCCGCTCGTTTATCGAACCGAAAGCTGCCAATGCCAGCTTCGGCAAGTTCGGCAGCAATTGACTTGAGCAGGTCCGTCACCATAGCTGGTGGCTGATTGCCGTTCCGATCCGTGGGGCCACTACCGGGAAGCAAGACGACCATCGGAGATCCCTTGGCATTCGCCGGCAAAACCATCGTGCCTTTAAGTGGAACCCCCTCAAAGCCAATGAAGTTGAGTTCAACATCCACTGGAAGCAGGCCGAGAACGGCGCAGGCAAGGGCGGCGATCATGTCGCCAGTATAGCGAAGCCTATTTCGTTCGCTGCCAGCGACTGATTGGGAGCCAGATGAACTCGCTGCGACCAATCACATTTTCACGGGGCACTAGGCCCCAGCCGCGACTATCGAACGACCCGTTCCGATTATCTCCGAACATCAAGTAGAAGCCGGGTGGAACCGGGGCAGGCGGAAGCGCTTGGAGCTCGTCGAGCACGGCTTGCTCCTCAGTGGTCAACTCGTTCCGCTGCTTCCATTCGCTGTATTCAACCCAGGCAGCAGGACTTGTCGGATCGATATTGACTCCGACGGCAAACTTTTTGGATATCCCGCTAACGTTGTAGTTCGGCCCCGAGCCCAAGCTTTCATCGATGACCACGGGTATGTATTGACCTTCCCATTCTTTACGGGTTCCCGTGTACTTGACCAACTTCCAGTCAAAGTTCATCGTTTGGTCCTTCAAGTAGGGCTCATCGACAACCTTGCCGTCTCGGTACATTTTCCCACCGCGAACTTCGATTACTTGCCCGGGAGTGCCTTGGCAACGCTTGATAAAGTCGACTTTGACCTCGCCGCTACCATCTCGCTGATCTTTATTGGTCGCCCATGCGGGTGGTTTGAAGACCACAATGTCTTTGACCTTGGGGTCTGAGTATCGATAGATCGCTTTGTTGGCGACGATGAAGTCGTTCACCAGCAGCGTGTTGATCATAGACTCGCTGGGGATAAGGAACGCTTGGACCGCGAACGGTCGGATCAGGAGAAAAACGAAAACGCCAGCGTAAATGATGGCGTCCAAGAATTCGTTGAAGAACCGGGCGACTGAATAGCCGCCTGTTCTCATGTGCACGGCCGTGTTCTTAAGGAAAGGGTAAATCGCCAGACGAATCACTGTACAAATCGCCACAAATATGACGACTTGGCTGAGCGGCGTTCGAGCCACCGTATCGATGAACTCTCGGAAGCCGCCCGGTGCACTAGCCTGCGCGAGCGTCGGCCACACTGGTTATCGTCGCTCTTTGATTCGGGCGTCTTTACCGACCTTGTCGCGAAGGTAATAGAGCTTCGCACGTCGGACCTTGCCGCGACGAGTCACGTCGATTTTGGCGACGTTGGGCGAGTGCAATGGGAACGTTCGCTCCACACCCACACCATTTGAAATCTTTCGGACGTTGATGGTCTCTGCAATTCCGCCATTCTTGACGGAAATCACCACACCTTCGTAAACCTGAATGCGCTCTTTGTTGCCTTCGCGAACCTTAACGCTCACCTTTACCGTGTCGCCGGGCCAAATCTTTGGCAAGTCGGTTTTTTTGGATTCCTGAACGACACTTTCTAAAATCGCCGCTTTAGACATTTTCTCTTGTTTCCTGATACAGCCGCGAAGGCATCAAATCCTTGTCGGGCTTAGGATGATAGCATATCGTCGGAAGGTGATTCCACCTTGTCCCGACTCAATAGGTCCGGGCGCCTTTCTTTCGTCAATTCGAGCGATCGCTGCGCGCGCCATGCGGCGATTCGTCCGTGATCTCCACTCAGCAGCACGGGCGGAACAGTCTTGCCCAAGTAGGACTCGGGTCGCGTGTAATTAGGCGCACTAAGCATCCCATCCGAAAAGCTGTCTTGCGCAAGGCTGACTTCGCTTCCCAAGGAACCGGGCAGCAATCGCACAATCGCGTCCGCCATAACCATGGCGGGAAGTTCGCCGCCAGTCAAAACGTAGTCGCCAATGCTGAACACATCGGTCGCAAAGAGTTCTCTCACACGATCGTCAAATCCCTCGTAGTGACCGCACAGGAAAACCACCCTATCCTTATGTGAAAGGGCGCGGGCATCCGCTTGCGAGAATAACCTTCCGGTGGGGTCAGTCATCACTACCGCCAGTCCCTCTTGATCCCGATCAGCTGCTCCAATATAGTCAAGGGCAAGGTGCACGGGTTCGATCGCCATCAACATCCCGGCAGCACCCCCATAGGGCGCATCATCCACTTTGCCATGTCGATCATAGGTGAAATCGCGCGGATTGACTGCGCCGAACTCTACGATCCCTTTTTCTTCAGCTCTCGCCAAAATGCTGTGGCGGCATGCTTCGAGTACGACTTCAGGAAACAAACTGAGGAAGTCGATCCGGAGCATCATTTGATTATGGGAGATTGCGGGCCCGTGGGCGTCATCCGAGCCTCGTATGCTGACCCTTGCGAAAGGTATTATCTTTGCCATTCCTGCCAAATTGGAGCCTGAATGTCGAATATCCCAGCGGACTTGAAGTACACCAAAACCCACGAGTGGGTTCGCCTAGAAGGTGACGTTGCTACCATCGGTATTACGGACTATGCCCAATCTGAATTGGGCGACGTGGTCTACGTCGATCTACCGAACGTCGGCCGATCTCTCGCCGCGGGGGATACCTATGGCTCGGTCGAGTCCGTCAAAACGGTGAGCGATGTTTATGCTCCCATTGCCGGAGAAGTCATCGAGTCGAATGAAGCTTTGGGTGCTCAATCCGAGCTGATTAATTCCGACCCCTATGGGAAGGGCTTCATGATCAAGCTTCGGGTCGATCCCTCCTCCATTTCGGGACTGTTGTCCCCGGAAGAATATAAGTCGGTGGCTGGCTAACCAAGTGCCATACGTCCCCCATTCCGAAGCCGATACAAAAGCAATGCTGGCCACGATCGGCGCGGCATCGATCGACGAGCTTTTCCGGGAGATTCCGGCGAATCTGAGAATCACCGGTGAGCTTGATCTGCCCCCCGCCTTGGATGAGCATCGGCTCTATGCTCATCTGTCCGAAATTGGCAGGAAGAATGTCAACCTGCAAGATGTCACGTGTTTCCTGGGCGCCGGAATCTACGACCGGTACATTCCGGCTACGGTTGGAGCGATCATCTCTCGTGGCGAATTCCTGACTGCCTACACGCCGTATCAGCCGGAGCTATCCCAAGGATATTTGCAGACCATCTATGAGTTCCAAACGATGGTGGCGGAACTTTATGGGATGGAAATCGCCAATGCCTCAATGTATGACGGCGCCACTTCGATGGCTGAGGCAGCGATCCTTGCCCATGGAGTCAACGGTCGGCAAAGGATCGTGGTTAGTGATGCAGTGCATCCCCACTATCGCCAAGTCTTGGAGACGTATTGCTGGTCAATGTCACTGGAAGTCGTCACCCAGAGATCTGAAAACGGCGCGACGGTCAATTTTGGCCTCGACGATCAGGCCGCCTGCCTCATCATCCAGTATCCGAACTTCTTTGGCACCATCGAAGATCTCAGCGCCGCAAAGGCTGCCGCCGACGCCGTTGGAGCAATGCTGATTGTCGTAGCTGATCCTGTGGCGTGTGCGTTGTTGAAGCCACCCGGGGAGTTTGGTGCCGACATCGTCGTCGGAGAGGGCCAACCTCTCGGTGTCGCCATGGGCCTCGGGGGTCCAATGGTGGGCCTGTTTGCCTGTAAGCGCGAATTGGTCCGACGAATCCCAGGTCGGATTGTAGGCAGAACGACGGATGACGCTGGAACGCCAGGATATGTAATGACTCTCAGAACCCGAGAACAGGACATTCGACGCGAGAAAGCAACTTCGAATATCTGCACAAACGAGGCCCTCATGGCGCTTGCGGCGACCGTTTATATGGAAGCCTTGGGTAAGAACGGCATGACCAAGGTGGCAGAGGGCACCGTGCGAAACACCCAGTACGCCATCAAGAAACTCACTGAGGCTGGAGCAAAGGTGCGCTTCCATGGCAAAGTCTTCGGTGAGTTTGTTCTCGACCTTGGAATGGATGCCAAGACGGTGCGAGATCGTTTGCTCGAAAAGGGAATCCTTGCCGGACTGCCGCTTGGCGACTACTATACCGGAATGGAGAACTGCTTGTTGATCGCAGTTACGGAGATCAGATCCAAAGCGGAGATTGATCGGTTTGCCGATGAACTGAAGGTTCTAATTTGAGCCTGCCAATTCTGGCAGGCTCAAAAGCAGCGACTACTTGTTGAATCGATAGGCATCCCACATGGTGGCCATGCGGGTCTTCTGACCGGAAGTAAAGTGGTCCATGCATGAATCGTCGGTGTAATCCATGAAGTTTCGGATTGGATCCAGTCCAGCGATGTTGCCGCAGGAATCTCGTCCGTTGGGACACCCATAGGCTGGAGAGCGCTCTGCTGGCGTGTCGGCAACCCCGTCACCGCCAGTTACCTTACGGACGCAGCCGCCTTGGAAGGTGTGATAGAGGCCCATCCAGTGACCAACCTCGTGAGTGCCTGTATCTCCATGATTATAAGGCGCCGCCGAGCCTCCGGGCAGAGATTGAAATAACAGCACCACGCCGTCCATCGACGGATTGGATTGATAGCTGCTCGGGAACGTAGCCCAGCCGAGAAGTCCTCCACCCATATTGTTGGAATAGATGTTCAGATCGTTCGCCGATCCCTGCCGAAGAGCCTGCTTCATGTTTCGCTCCGCGGTCGTTCCATTCGTTGCCGTGTACCAAGTCGTATTCGTCGTTCGAGTAACTGCGGCCAATGAGAACGTAAATCCTGTACCGGCCCAAGCGTCATTAAGGACGTCGATTTGAGCATCGATCATCGACTGGGGGACGTCCCCATTCGAAAGTCCAGATCCTCGATTGATGACGTGGAAATAAACAGGAATCACACCCGGTGCGAGCGCACGAACCTGATGCTTGGCGAGTGTCTGCTCAACTCTAATCTGATCGGCAGCAGGCAAATCCGCAGTTGAACACCGCATTGGATTCGAACGGACGATTGGCTTGCCTGGTTGCTGGGCAAACGATGCGCCGACGATCGCGAGCGCCAAAGCGGTCGACCCAACGGCAATCTTTCTAATAGGCGATTTCATTCAATAGACCTCCACCGGCTTCGTTGCCGGCCAAATTGATGCGGAACTATTGTAAATCGTTTCCATGGGAATGCCAATCCTGACTTTGGTGAGGCTGACAGGTAAAATCGGACTTGGTTCAAGAGGATGCCGAGTAAAACCGTTCCCGCCCCCCAGCCCATTTTTGAGAAGTCCTATCCGGGTCGCATCGGATGCAACGTTCCTGTTTGTGACACCCCGGAAGTCGATCTTCGCTCCGTCTTGGGTGAAACAAGAGAAGATTTGCACCTGCCAGAGATCGGGGAACTTGACCTTCTCAGACACTTCACCAATCTGAGTCACATCAATTACGGGATTGAGACCGGCTTCTATCCGCTCGGCTCCTGTACGATGAAGTACAACCCCAAAATCAACGAGAAGACGGCCGGGTTGCCAGGCTTTTCCAACATCCATCCTATGCAGCCGGTGGAAACCCTTCCGGGAGCGCTGGAGATACTCATGGGCGTCCAGGAGATGTTGTCCGCTATTACGGGCTTCGAACACATCACCCTCCAGCCCGTGGCCGGTGCCCATGGCGAAATGACCTGCCTCATGTTGATCAAGGCGTACAACGAGTCTCGTGGTGAGGGCCACCGCCACATCGTGCTGGTCCCTGACTCTGCTCATGGCACCAACCCCGCCTCCGCTGCGCGCTGCGGCTACAGCGTTAAATCCATTCCGACGGACGCCGAAGGGAATACGGACCTCGCCGCGCTTGAGCGAGAACTCACTGAAGACGGCCCCGAAATTGCGGCGCTCATGCTGACGAATCCATCGACACTGGGATTGTTTGAACCCAATATCGAAAAGATCTGTCGCATGCTGCACGAGGTCGGCGGTCAAGTGTTCTGCGATGGTGCGAACATGAATGCGATGGTCGGGACCACCCGCCCCGGTGATCATGGCTTCGACTGCATGCACCTGAACCTGCACAAGACGTTTAGCACGCCACACGGTGGTGGCGGGCCCGGGTGCGGGGCGATCGGTTTGAAGAAGCACTTGGAGCCGTTCCTGCCCGTTCCGGTGATCCATCGCTCAGGCGACGAAATCTTGGCCGACTACACTCGACCGCATTCAATCGGTCGGGTATCCGGGTTCTATGGCCAGTTCTTGATGGAAGTCCGAGCTTATACCTATCTCCGGGCCTTCGGCAAGGAAAAGATCGCGGACATCTCCCGCTATGCAGTCCTGAATGCGAACTATGTCCGAACACGCTTGAAAGATGTGCTGCCGCCAGCCCACGATCGGCCGTGCATGCACGAGTGCATCTTGACCGCCGAAAAGTACA
>CAMLEL010000132.1 GCA_946478935.1 uncultured Armatimonadota bacterium | reverse complement strand
TCATGGGCACTGGTTGCCGGCAGCCTTCGCCGACCCTCTCAATTATGGACGATCCTGAAGGGGAAGCAGAATCACAAACCTTGCTCCATGGCCCAGACGTCCCGCTTCAAATATCTCGCCGCCATGGGCATCGACAATGCCCTTCACGATCGAGAGACCCAGTCCCATCCCTTTCACCCGACCGCTAAAAAACGGCTGAAAGATAGTGGCCTTGGCCTCCTCTTCAATGCCCGGCCCCGTGTCTTCGATTTCAATCTCAGCAAAGTGAGAAATGTGACTCACTCGGGTTTCGGCATGCTCATCCTTTCCCACAACCCGAGTTGCGATTCGGAGTGCGCCCTGTTCGATGTAATTGAACGAATTCTCGATGAGTTCACTGATGGCGCGGCGAAGCTTCTTGCCATCTGCCTGGACGGGCGGCAGGTTTTCTGCCAGATTCATCTCGAGTTTAACGGCAGACTTCTTTGGAAAAACTTCGTCGATCGTTTCGCGTACCAGCCCATTGAGGTCCGTTGGCTCGCGGGCCACTTGCGTCGCGGTCAGAAAGTCGCGGAAGTCCTGCAGGATCTCCTCAATCCGGGTCACGTTCGTCGCCAGGCTCACCTGCAGCGAGCGAATCTCAGCGACGTCCGGGTTCCGTTCACTCAGGAGGTGCTGGAGTTCATTGATGTCCCCCTTCAGGGCAAAGACACGGTTGCCAATCATGTGGCTTGACTTCGCACTGAGTTCGCCCCAAGCGATCATCCGCTCCGATCGGACGATTCTCTCCATATTTCGCAGGTTCTCGAGTCCGCTGGCAACTTGCTCGGCAATCGCCAACAGGACCGTTTGATCCTCAGCGGTGAATCGATTGTCCAGATAGGGATTCCTGCTCTTTTTCCGAAGGACGCGGATGGCGCCAATCGACTTGTTTCGAAACACAATCGGAACAGCTAGGAAGCTCGCAATCTGGTCACTTTCGAACTCGACGTATTTGCCTCGCCACCGAGGGTCGCTTTGCGGATCGTGAAGTAGGATTGGCTGCCCGGTGTCACAGACCCAACCGGTAAAGCCCTCGCCTCGCGAGTAAGCAATCTTGCCCACCTCGCGCTTGAGCGCACCGGACGACCCTTGGAGCACAAACGTATCGGATCGATCATCGTGCAAGAAAACGGAGCAAGCCTGGAACCGCAGCACGTCGCCGGCGACGTGGATGACACGGTCGATGAGGGCTTCCTCGGTGATGGAGTTATCCAACGCCTGCCCAACCTCGATCAGGGCCTCTTCGCGCTCCAAGTATTCGGCTCGTTCCAAAACCATCGAAATCAGACTCGCCAAGCCAACGCACATGGATTCGACTTGGTCGTCGAAGGCGTCCTTCTTGTCTGATTCCAAATTCAAAACCGCCCTGATCCGACCGTCGAAGTCCTTGATTGGAATCGCGAGCTCGCTGACGGTGCTTGTGAAAAGTTGACGATATCGCGGTTCTTGCTGAACGTTCCCCGTGTGAACAGCCACACCGGTGGCTGCCACAAATGCGACGATTCCCTCGCCTTCGGTTCGATCGATGTTTAGGACTCGGTTGAGGGCCTTGCCAGCGAATTCTTCGCCCGATCCGAATCGAATTTGGAGGACGGCCTCTTCCTCGTCCAATAGAGCGATCATCGCATGGCGACTGGAAGTCATCTCCAGTGCGGTTTGCGCGATCAACGCCAGCGCCTCATCCGGGTCCCGGATTGCCGCTACGGCCTCCATCAGCTTGGACAACGTCTGGATGGCAGGCATAAAGTGATTATGGGTGAATTCGTACGCTCACCCGTTCCAAGTAAACTCTGCGTGATGCTAGGCGCCTGGATGGAGAGGGAAATTCGTGAACAGCCGGAGGCGCTGCAAGCCGCATGCGAACGCTACTTCGAGTCTGCCGTGCACGGTGTACAAAACAAGCCCTTCGACATGGTGTTGATTGCCGCTCGCGGAAGCAGCGACCATGCTGCGCAGTTCGCTCGATACTTGATTGAAATCCACCTGGGCATTCCCGTGACCCTGGCGGCGCCGAGCGTTCTCACCCGATACGGAGTCAAGGTTAAGTACCGAAATGCTCTCGCGATTGGGATTTCTCAAAGCGGCTCCGCGCCGGACGTATCGGAAATCCTTGGCATGATGAGGGCAGAGGGCCACGCCACAATCGCGATCACCAACACGCCGTCCTCCAGGCTCACGGAAGAATCTGAGCATTCCATCTTGCTGGATGCAGGAGTCGAAAAATCGGTCGCAGCGACCAAGACCTACACTGCTTCCCTGCTTGCGCTCTACCAGTTGGCACGAGCCATGGGCGCGGAACTGCCCGATCCTCAACCGTATCTGCCAGATTTTCGGTGGCTGGATGAAACTGAGCAGCGGGCCCGGCAATTCAGCGGACCACTCCTGCGATCCAATCCGACTTTCTCGCTGGCGCGAGGCTACTCCTTCTGCACGGCGCTCGAATCAGCCCTGAAACTGATGGAGTGCGCACTCGTCCCGTGCAAGGCATATTCGACTGCAGACTTTGAACACGGACCCAAGGCGCTCGCCGGTTATGGAAGCGCGGCGATTGTATACGGAGAACCCACGGAAGGCTTGGCCAGTCAAGGATGTCGGATACTGCCGGCGCCAATTGCGGCCGTTCCCGAGCCGCTCAAGCCCATCTCGGAAATCATCTTCGGACAATGGCTGGCCCTCTATGCCGCCCGGGCGCACGGTTTGGACCCTGATCGCCCCGACCACATCCAAAAGGTGACCGAAACCTTGTGAAATCCGCTGCCCTTGCCCTGACGGTTTTATTGCTCGGCTGCAAGGGCGGATACGACCAATCTCAGATGGCGAGGCTCACCGCGCCAGAGCAGGCGATCGTCGGTCGCTATGAGATGGAAACAGACTTCAGCGCAATCGATTCCAAGGAGCTGCGGGGACTCATTGAAGCCATCGGAAGCATGGAAGGGGGAGATGCCACGCTTGAGTGTTTCCCGAACCACAGCTACGTGATGGAAGTCAGCGGCATTCCTGTGAGTGGAAGTTGGTCGCTAGAGAAAGGACTCGTTCGATTGCGGATTCAAAAGGTCGGAGACAAAAACCCCGAGGACATTCAAAGAGTGAAGATGACTCAACTCGACTTCGGACGACTTCTCAGGAATCGGGAACAGGGTGAAGAGTTCATGAGCGAATATGTCCACTCCATCGCGCTTGATCGGGCAGAGAGCATGGCTGCCATGCGGGTCGGTGCGGACGGCACGTTATATGGCCAGGGGAGTTCGTCATCCATCCTATTTGGAACAGTCGAGAGCTACTTCAAGAAGCAGCCCAAGTAATCGGCAAGCGAGTGCACGAATTGGTTATTGAATGGTCTATATTCACCGAATGGCCTTTGTTTGGTCGCTTCCAATGGGCTTGCCACCGATGGTCTTTGCCCTCGGAGTTGGTAGACATAGCGAGCGTTCGCATTCGTATCGATTGAAGGGTCTTTGGTGCGTCCACCTTTACCGATACCACGGCGAACTCGTTGTCGGGGGTCGGCAATTCAACATTGAGCCAGGTCATGTCAGCCTTCTTCCTCCCAACACAATTTTCGAACACATCTGGCCACACTGGCCAGCCGTTCACGTCTCGGTTCACTTTGCGCCGCATGGCGACTATTTGAAGCAAAAGATCCCCATCGTGCAACCATTGGGCGAGCGTTTTGAGCGGGCCTACATCGACCTCCTTGAAGCCACCCACTGGCTTGGCAAGGAGCAGGAGAGGTTGAACGCGAGGGTCTACGACGTCCTTTGGCGGATTGCCAAGCCGAGCGAACAGTTCGAAGTCTTTCGTCGAACTCATCCCGCCCTGGAACGGGCTGAGAACCTAATTCGGATCAAGCTTGCCGAAAACTTCTCTGTGGCCGACCTCGCCGATGAAGCCGGCATTTCCCACAATCACCTCATTCGCCTGTTTCGATCCGAACACAACACGACGATTCAGGCATACGTGAGGCATCAAAGAGCCGCTCGAGCCCTCCACCTTTTGGTGCATACGACGATGCCGATCAAGGCCATCGCCAACGAAGTCGGCATCGGCAACCTCCAGCAGTTCAACAAGCTGATCAAACGTGAGTTGGGCAAGACTCCCCGCGATATTCGGTCGGTCGATCCAGATGAAGCGCTCGGCACAGGATTCGCCAAGCGGACAGACACGTCTGAATGGGAGGAGTTTCTTTGAAGCCAGGGATCGCTCTGGCCATGATCGTGCGAAACGATGCAGCCAGAATTCAGCGGTGCCTGGAATCTGTTGCGGACATCGTGGATGCGATGGTAGTCGTCGACACAGGTTCGAGCGACGGCACACAGGAATTGGCAAAATCCATGGGAGCCACCGTGGTTGAGCGTGAGTGGCCCGATGACTTCGCGCTGGCGCTCAATTGGGCTTACGAACTTGTGGAACACGAATGGACATTTCGGCTGGACTCAGATGAGTGGCTCAAGCCAGAATCCAAACTGGCCCTCCTCGCTGTTTCAAAGCGTGAGGATGTGTTTGCGGCTTCTGTGATTCGAGAAGACTACGTTCCCGATGGAAGATTTGCCGAAACGCAGGCGCTGAGGCTTTGGCGCACGGACCCGGTTATGCGCATGGTGGGCTTGGTCCACGAGCAATTCTCACATGACACGCTTGAACGCGCTTCGAAAGGCAGGCTCTTCTTAGAGTCGGCGATCCGACTTGGTCATGATGGATACACGCAGGAAGCGATGCCAGAGAAACACCGCCGCAACTTGCGGCTGGTGGAGCGCGAACTTGAGCTGCGGCCCGGCAACGTCTATTACGAGTCGGAACGCGTCCGAATCCTGCACCTGCTGAACGACCCACGAGCTCAGGTGGAAAACGACCGACTCATCGATCGACTGCTTGCTTCAAAGGATCAGGATCATCCACCCAGCGCGATGGTTACCGGTCCCCTCACCCTGACTCTCGATCGACTGCCTGACGAGATGCTCAACGACTTGCGAACGACGGAGATTCTGCGGCTTGCACGAGGTTGGTGCAGCAACGATCCCGCAGTCACGTATGCTGCGGCAAAGACGTTTATCCGCCGAAAGGATCTAAGATCGGCGTTCGACGCGCTTGCCGACTTGGAAGAGATGGCTCGAACCGGCGTCTATCAGCGCAGCGGATTCAATCATCCATCCATGCTGCAAGAGGCTCTTTGGCAAAACCTGGCATTGGTTGCCCACCAATTGGGCCGGAAAGAAGTTGCGCGCCGCAACTATGAACGCCTCCTGAAGCACGATCCCAACCATCAGTTGGCAAGGCAGAATCTGGCGCTTCTGCTTGGCAGCAGATAGCCATAATTTAGTTTCCACTTTTGCCCCCAGACATGGAATGAATGGACTAGGTGACCATGCCATGAAGATTCAAGGGACTCTTTTGATTGCCGCGCTCGCGATCGTCGTGGGCGCATTTCCCGCGCTCGCGAACCAATCGCAAAAGTCGCCCGAACGGGTGAAGACTGAGAGGAAGATCGATGCGGCCGCCCGCACCCCGTTTATGACCCCGCAACAAGGCGCAAACCTGAAACGCGCGGTCGATGGCGGCGAACAGATGAAGGCGAACGAAAAGGTATCGCAAGAGCAACCAGTCGCGCCTGGAACTCCTGCCGGTCAGCAAGCCCCTGTTTCGGGTGAGCAAGCCCCACCCGCGGAACCACCCGCCCAACCGGAGACCCCTAAACCGGAGCCCCAGTTGCCTGAGGTTCACCTAATGGGCACCGTCTGCGGCACGGGTCCGGACTTGGCAATATTCAACCGGGGAGAAGCATGGCCAACGATGCTCAAAGTTGGTGATAAGCTGGATGACGCCACGAAAATCATTTCGATCGGCCACGGAAGCGTTGTCCTCGAGCGCGTCACGATGGTGACGCCGCCGGCGCCTCCCGCGCCTGTCGCTCAGGTGACCCCGCAGAGTCCGGACAGCCCGGCTCCAACACCTCCCGCTCCGCCCAAACCGGTAGAAAAGCGCGAGCGATTCGAACTGTTCTCTTGGTAGGAGACGACCCGACGGGCCGCAGATTGACGGGACAGAAATCTGCGGTCCTCAGTTTCCGGTAAAACGCGGCGATGAGTTTGACTCTCGCCGCAATTATCGTCTTACAGATCCATCCTGCCAGATTCCCTTCCGGCGCGGTTGTTTCGGACAGCGATATTGCCAGCCGAGTGGGAGCCGACATTCTACGCGACGGTGGCAATGCAGTTGACGCGGCCATTGCCGTCGGATTCGCGATGGCCGTCACTTATCCGGCTGCCGGGAACCTCGGCGGCGGTGGATTCATGCTTGTAAGAATGGCCGACGGACGTTCCGTTGCCATCGATTATCGAGAAGTCGCGCCGAAGAGAGCAACGCCGGATATGTATAAGAACCCCGCTGACTCCCTGACCGGCTACCTGGCTTCGTGCGTACCAGGCACGCCCATGGGGATGTGGGAGGCTCATCGCAAATTCGGGAAGAAGCCATGGAAAAGCCTTGTTGAACCGGCGGTCAAGCTCGCCCGCGATGGATTTCCGGTCAGTTATTCGTTGGCGCGAGAACTCGCCAGCAACCGTAAGTTTCAACTGTTTTCCGCATCTTGGTCACAGTTCTGCCGAAACGGCAATTTCTACAAGGCTGGAGAGACGCTGAAGCAAGCCGACCTTGCCAAAACCTTGACGCTGATCCGCGACCGCGGACCCAACGGTTTTTACAAGGGGGAAACGGCCAGGCTGTTCGATTCCGCAATGAGGGCCAATGGCGGATATATCAC
>CAMLEL010000131.1 GCA_946478935.1 uncultured Armatimonadota bacterium | reverse complement strand
TGCGTCTCTCGATTCAAAGGATATTCGCGATGTGATCGCCGAAACGAAAGACCTCAAGGTCGTGTCTGGCACGATCACTATGGGCCCGGATGGCAATGCCCAGAAGCCTGGCCTCATCCTGAAAGCAGTCAAAAATCCCTCTGAGAAATAAATGACGTTCGACTGGGGGACGCTAGACCAACAACTAATAAACGGCATCCAGTTGGGGGCGATCTATGCACTGATCGCCCTCGGCTATACCATGGTCTATGGGGTGCTGAAGCTGATCAACTTCGCGCACGGCGAAGTCTATATGGTCGGGGCGTACATCGCTTACTACATCGCCGAGCAGTGGCTGGACAAAAACAGCATGTCGGCTTGGGTGCTTTTAGGAGTGATGTTGATTGGCGCAATGGTCGCCTGCGCGATGTTGGGTGTTCTCATCGAACGTTTGGCTTATCGTCCCTTACGTAGTGCACCCCGAATCTCCGTTTTGATTACGGCGATCGGGGTTTCGCTTTTATTGCAACAGGCGGGGCTCCTGGTGTTTCGAACCTCGCCACAGCCGAGCATCACGGAAGACGTGAATCCGTTTGGCAAATCAAAGTACACCGACTTGCCGCTGTTTGGCGACCTGGCAATCAACTGGGCACAGGTTGCCATGCTCGGGATGTCGGTGATCCTCATGATTCTGCTTTGGTGGCTCGTCACCTCGACGAAAACCGGAAGGGCCATGCGCGCGGTTTCTCACGATTTCAACACCGCATCGCTGATGGGAATCGACGTCAACCGGATCATAGCCATCACATTTGTGATTGGCTCTGCCCTTGCGGGCGCAGGTGGCATGATGAATGCAACGGCGATGGGCACGCCACTCGACACTTTTTACGGCCTCATGCCGGGCGTCAAGGCATTCGTCGCCGCAGTATTAGGCGGCATAGGCAATATCCGCGGAGCGGTTCTGGGCGGGTTTCTAATGGCTATCGCGGAAACGCTCGTTATTTGGGTCGGCTACGACAGTTTCAAAGACGCCGTGGCATTTGTAATTTTGATTTTAGTTCTACTTGTTCGCCCTAACGGCTTGCTCGGAAGCGTTGGGCAGGAGAAAGCTTGATGGGCAAGGCGATGTTGGTTAGGCTGGCAAGTTTTGCCTTGGTGGCAGTGTGCCTCTGGGTGTTCCACGCTTACGTGATCGGTAGCCTTGGGGGCGTGGATCAGCGGTATTTGATGCTTGCGATTCTCTCCGCAGTATTGGCTGTGAGCCTGAATATCATTAATGGAATCACCGGCCAATTTTCCATTGGCCACGCGGCTTTCTACCAGGTCGGAGCCTACACGACCGGATACGTTGCAACAACCACCTACAATCCAACGGCCATGCCCGATTGGCTCTGGCTCACACTCATGATGATTTTGGGTGCTGTAGCGGCTGGAGTTGCAGGCCTTGTGGTTGGGCTCCCGTCTTTGCGACTTCGGGGCGACTACCTGGCGATCGTCACCTTGGGTTTCGGCGAGATTATTCGCATTATCGTTATCAACGTCGAGGAACTTGGTGGCGCCCACGGCCTGCAAATCAAGAAAGAGGGGCTGGGCGTCATTCAAATTACTCCGGTTTGGATGGCTTTACTACTACTAATTTTAGTTATTGCGGTTAGCCGAAACTTGCTGAAGTCGGCACACGGATTGCAGTTTCTTTCAGTGAGAGAGGATGAACTGGCTGCTTCGGCAATGGGTGTAAACACAACGAAAACCAAGGTTACGGCGTTCATTATTGGTGCCGCCTTTGCCGGCATGGCTGGTGCTCTCTTCTCGCACTATGAGGGCTTTATCGCGCCCAAGCACTTCTCGATGGAGATCTCGTTCCTGATTCTGGCGATGGTCGTTATCGGCGGAAACGGATCGATCACTGGCGCGGCACTCGCCGGGATCGTGCTCACTCTGATACCGGAGGGTCTGCGCGACTTGCCTGCGGTCCCCGCAATTGCTCTGCTGGGCTTCGTCGTTTCGATGATCCTGGTATTTGCGTTGAACACGCGACTTAGCAGAAAAATTGATCTCGACGAGAGCCAGGGGCAGCGCACCGCGTTTGGAGTCGTGGGAGTGATTGGCTTGGCGGCTGTACTGTATTTTTGCTATTTGGCCTTTCAGCAAGTTCAGGTTCCTTCTGTCATTCGCTTCGGCGTCGTCCTTGCTGGGCTTGGAATAGCCGTTGCGATTCTTCTCGCCAAAAAGCGGATGCGCACTTTGGCCGGCTTCGGATACACCTTCGCGCTGCTGGCCTTGATGATTGCGCTAACGATCCCGTTGAAGATGGGTTTGGAATCTGTACCGTTCATTTGGGATAACCTGAAATCGACATCTTATCAAGCAGCGAATCTGCGAATGCCGCTGTTTGCTTTCCTTCTAGTTATGATCATGTTGTCCCGTCCACAAGGGTTACTCGGCCACCGTGAGCTTTCGCTCGATTCGATTTTCAGGCGCCGACGGGAGGTGACTGCGTGAGCCTCCTGGAGTTAAAGGGGACAACGATACGCTTTGGCGGCCTTGTCGCTGTCAAGGACGTGAACTTTGAGGTCAACGAGGGCGACCTGTTCGGGCTCATCGGCCCAAATGGGGCGGGGAAGACCACGTGCTTCAACCTGATCACCGGCGTTTACGAACCTACCTCGGGAGACATCCTTTTTCGCGGCAAGTCGATCGCCGGCAAGAAGCCGAATGAGATTGCCAATCTCGGCATTTGCCGCACATTCCAAAACATTAGGCTGTTCGCTTCGCTTTCGGCGCTCGAAAATGTTGTGGTAGGTGCGTTCCTCCGCCACAAATCAACGCTTGCAGAGGCCATGGCTCTTCTGCCTCGGGCTATGTCGGAGACTTCGGCGCTCCGGGACAAAAGCATGGTGCTGCTGGATGCTTTCGACTTGCGTGATTGTGCCGGCCACCGCGCCAGTGACCTGCCCTACGGCGTGCAACGGCGATTGGAAATCGCTCGGGCTATGGCTACCGACCCGAAACTACTATTGCTGGACGAACCTGCCGCAGGTATGAATCCTCAGGAATCGGAGGACTTGATGGGGATGATTCGGCGCCTACGGGACGAATTTGGCCAGACAATCCTCCTCATCGAGCACGACATGAAGGTCGTTATGGGCATTTGCGAAAAGATCGTCGTTCTCGACCACGGTGCAGAAATCGCTTACGGCCCGCCGGAGCAAATCCGGTGCGATCCGAAAGTGATCGAGGCGTACCTCGGCGAGCCCGTTTGATTCGGTAGACTTCCAAACGCACGACATGCTGCCACTCTTAGCCATCGCGGACGACTCCATCTTTTGGCCCATTATTCGGGTGGCGATCGTGCTGGTGTTTATCCTCCTGATAGTGCCGGGGATCATTTACTGGGAGCGCAAGCTGTTGGCTTGGTTCCAGGATCGCGTTGGACCAAACCGAGTGGGACCGTTTGGGTTGTTGCAGACCATCGCTGACGGCATCAAGCTGTTCTTGAAAGAAGACGTCAATCCCGACAAGGTCGACAAGTTTATTTATGTGATCGCGCCCGCCGTCGCGTTGCTGCCGGCGTTCGCGATTTGGGGAACGATTCCTTGGGGCCCGAACCCGCTTCTGACGCCTATCGCCGACGTAGACATTGGGATTCTCTATGTGCTCGCGATTTCGTCGATGGGTGTTTACGGCGTCTTCCTTGCGGGATGGGCGTCGAACAACAAGTATTCACTTCTGGGCGGTCTTCGCAGCGCAGCCCAGATGATTAGCTACGAATTGGCGATGGGCGTTGCGCTCGGCTGCGTGATTTTGGCAACGGGTTCGCTGCGGATGACCGAAGTGGTTCGGACCCAGCACGAGCCGCTTTGGGGCGTGGTTCCTGCGATGCAGAACTGGTTCATTCTGACACCGTACGGCTTCATTGCGGCCATCATTTTCTTCATCTGCATGGTCGCCGAAACGAACCGTGCGCCTTTCGACCTACCCGAAGCTGAGTCAGAGTTGATCGCCGGTTTCCACACCGAATATTCGTCGATGAAGTTCGCCGTGTTCTTCATGGGCGAGTACGCCTCGATCATGGCGTTCTGTGGAATTTTCGCGGTGATGTTCCTTGGCGGTTACAGCCCGTTACCGCTGAACTGGGAGTATTTGGCAGACCGTGGTATTCCCGTCGTTAGCGCGCTGGCCGGCATTGTCGGCAGTGCGTGGATGGCACCGATTTGGTTTATCGGAAAGCTGGCGTTCGGCATCTCGGTGTTCATTTGGATTCGTGCCACGCTGCCGAGGCTCCGCTATGACCAATTGATGACGCTAGGGTGGAAATTCCTGTTGCCATTGGCGGCTCTCAATTTTGTGGTGGTTGCAATCTTCATGCAGTTTGGATGGATCGCGCTTCTGGGCGCGGTGGTTGTCTTGGCGCTGCTATATGTTGCGGTGGTCGCAACGATGCGGCAGAAGCCTGCGGACCGACGCCGAGCCATCGAACTAGTTAAGTAAAGTTGCCCCGACAGCGGGCTTACGCCCGTCTAAACCTAAAAGCCCATGATTCGACTTTTATTCGCTTTGTTATTGCTCGTCGTTACGGGATTGGTGGCCTTTGCCCAGGACACGATCATTCCACGGGATGTCGTAGAACTCAAGTGTCTCGAAGACCCAACGCTCGACGGCGAATACGTGATCACGGAAACCGGCTTGATCTTGGTCCAATATATCGGAGCCGTCGAGGTAAAGGGCCTCACGCCGCAAGCGGCCGCCGCGAAGATTTCAAACGAATTGGTCGCGCAGCAGATTCTGAGAAAGGCGACTATTACGATTCGAATCAAAACGGAGGCGCGCCCAGAGGTCACCGTGGGCGGGGCGGTTACGAAGGGCGGCCAAATACCGTGGCGCTCTGGATTAAAGCTTAGCGATGCTCTCGAGTGGGCAGGGCCAACTGCGGTCGCCGATCTCGCGAAGATCAAGGTGACTTCGACGAACGGTCAGGAGCGCACGGTGAACTCTACCGAGAATCTACTGCTTCAGCCCGGCGACCGAATCTTCGTGCCCCTCAAGGCAGCGGGTGGCGATATCACAGTCCTTGGTGCGGTTGCCAAGCCTGGCCTCTACCCGTTCCAAGCCGGGATTTCAGTGCGAGACGCTATCGAAGCGGCCGGCGGACTGAGGAGCGATGCGGACCCGAACCGCGTCACGATTCGATTTGCCGGTGGGCAGCAGCGGGTTTTGGATCTGAGTTTGGCGGAAAACAACGTGGTGCTGTCGCAAGGGGATACCGTCGTTGTTGCGCAGAGGTCGATGGACCAGCAAGTTTACGTCCGCGGTGCAGTCTCAAAGCCTGGGCTGCTTTCGTACCAGCCGGGGCTGAAAATCAGCGAAGTCGTGCGGGACGCCCTGCCCGTGGAGGGTGCGCGTCTCGACCGAGTGAAGATCATCAGGAAGGACGAGGCCGGCGCATCACGGACGATTACCGTGAACATGGCGAAGGTAATCGGCGGAGAGGCGAGTGACGAGCCGCTGATTGCCGGCGACATTGTGGATGTGCCGTATCCCGGCAAGAGTTTTGGTTTCAAGGAAGGACTTCAGGTGGCGGGTCTTCTGCTCGCCTTGCTCTGGCTTCTGAAGTGATTCGCGGATACAGAAATGCTCCTGCGGAGCCTATCGCTGCGCTGAATCGAGTTCGCCTCGTGGAGTGTGGAGAGCCGCTGGTCGACTTGCGGCAGCACCTGCTCGGGCTGAGAGTGCTTCGAGGCACTGCCGTTTCTTGGGCACGCGAGGGTGTGGCAGATCGGCTGCGGGGCGTGAGAGAACTGCTGGCTCCTTACGACATCGGTTTGCGCGAGGCTTGGAGGTCTCTTGAGCGACAGAAGTTCCTTTACGACTATTACTTCGGATCGTTGGACCCTGGGGCGAGCTATGCCACCCGCAGGCGGCTGGCGAACCGGTTTTTTGCTCCGTATGACCAAAAGGCTCCGCCCGGTCACTCGACGGGCGCCGCGGTCGATGTTTGGCTGCTCGATGAGAACGGCGAGCCAATTCCGCTCGATGGACCGGGAAGACGTTTTAGAAGTGCCCCGACATTCTCGACTCGCTTGCCGCAAAGCATTCGTGAGAAGCGGCTGCTTCTACATGATGCAATGCAGGAAGTTGGATTTACCAATTGCCGGGATGAGTGGTGGCATTACAGCTTCGGCGATGCGGGGTGGGCGGTGCGCGCGGGCCAGTCGGAATGCATTTACGGGACCGTGTATCCGCATGCAGACGAGTACGTGCCGAGTGACCGAGAGTTTATCGAAGCGTTCTTGAAGGAACCGCCCTTCTAACCTAAAAGTAGGTATCTGGCGATAGGGAAAACCACGCTCTCGTAATAGGCTCCGAGCGGGTCGATTTTGAGGATCGGACCCAAGAATATGATTCCCAGGAGGATAAGTGACCCCTGCGTTTGGCTCCAGCGGATGAACTGTTGGCCGATCTGGGGCGGCATGAGAATCCCAAGAATCCAGTGGCCATCGAGTGGGCCAATCGGGATCATGTTGAAAGCTGCGAGGCCGAGGTTGAGCATGACTGCGATTTCGGCAAACTGGGCGAACCACAACGGCGCTCCCCCGTTGACCGCCACAAACACGCGGAATATGAAGGCGACGCTCACCGCGATGATCAGGTTTGTTAGTGGACCCCAGAGGACGCTGAACAGGTGGTCCCAGCGCGGATTTTGCATCTTACTGGGATTGACCATGACCGGCTTGCCCCAGCCGATACCGAAGCCGGAAAGCACGGTAACGATGATCATGATCGTACCGAGCGGGTCGAGGTGGGCAAGCGGGTTCAGCGTGACCCTGCCCAT
>CAMLEL010000130.1 GCA_946478935.1 uncultured Armatimonadota bacterium | reverse complement strand
TGTTCTCCCGAAGAGCGGTGTTCTCCGTTTGACTCACCGTCGGCATCATTGCCAGAGCTTTTCGCTTTTCCTGCTGAAGGCTCGCAATTCGTCGCGTCACCAACATAACCTGAGTCGTGGCTGAATCCACGGCGTCCTCTGCCGAGATCGAGCGCTGTGACCGGTCCGCTGCCTGCCCTAAGACCATCGGGAGGTCTAGCTGTCGACGGTAGTCGCGGAGATTCTTTTCATCTGCGGCAAGAAGCCCCTTCTGTTCAAGAATGCTCTGGTTTAGGAATTGGATCGAGTTCTGTACTTCGCTTTGTCGACGCTCCCGTTGATACCGTTGATACTGCTTGGGAAGTTCGGATGCAATTTGGAGCGCAAGCTGCGGATCGGTAGATTCCAGAATCAGTCGCAAAACGGCCGTTTCACCCTTTTGCTCAACCCTTACCACCGGGCTCTTGTCCGCCACTGCCCCGGCATTAAGCTGCAGAGCCGCATAAGTTCGGCTGAGCATTGCTGGACTTTGCAGAATCTGCATTTGAGTCGGCATGCTCATGACTGGAACGGGCAGCGATACGTTCGAGACGGGGTCTTGCGGATTGCCGCCGCCTCCACCACCCTCGATCAATATCTCGGTCGAGGTTTGGAATACCGGTTTGGTGAACTTCACGAAGGCATATCCGATGAACAGGCTGGCAAAGATAATGCCGATCACCCAGAACCGCTGGCGGCGCAGGATGGTCATGAAGTCTCGAAGGGTTAGAGGGCGGGGCGTCATTTCCATGGGCGTTGAGTAGCTTTCAAAGCAAAACCGGCAAAAAACGGACCAAATCTAACAATGTGATATTACCATAGCGTACGTTGCCATAAACCACGCACTATTGTCAGGGCTTGCTTGATCCCAGCAGATAAGGAGGCTCCCGCACTCAGAAGCTATTTGCCCATCCGCCGATTCAATGGCGATCAAAATCAAAGTCTGAGACCTCAAACAACAATCAATGCGGTGTCCGCATCGGTTAGTATGCGGCCAGATTCAGTTAACAATCGATATCTTATTGATTTTTTATACAATTCTGAGCTTCGACCGACTCGCTAATGATGCTTGCCAGTTGCGCCACAGACCGATCGGTTGTGTAACGGTCACGGTATGCCACATATGCATTTCGACCCTGCTCAATGCACCTTATACGATCTTGGAATAAGTCCATGATCGCCCGGTAAAGCGCTTCCGTGTCGCCGGGAGAGACTCGGACACCACAATCGTTCTCCATGATCGTTCGGGCGAGTTCAGTGTCTTCATTGGCAACTGCCAACGTGCACCGACCCGCCCCAAGAATCGAATAGAACTTGCTTGGAACGCAGGTCCCTTCAATCCCTGCTTCCATCGTAACGAGGCAAACGTCCGTCGCGGCCAGAAGCGCGTGGTACTCGTCCGACGGTAACGGATCACTAACAAGAACGGAGCTGATTGCCTCGCCTTTTACGCGCGACTCAATATGAGCCCGCTTCGCGCCCAGTCCAACGATTTTGATCTGAATTTCGTCAGGATCGAACCGCTTGGCGCAGTCCAGCAACGAATCAAAGTCATGGTATCGCCCGAGGTTGCCCGAGTAGGTGAGGCGAAATGGTCTCTGTGTACTGGTTCTTTGGGTTGGTTCATTAGCGCTGCCATCAGCGCCAACGGGCACGACCTCGATCCTGCCAGGTTCGATTCCGTACTCCCTCGATATAAGGTCTTTCATGCACCGGCCGATTGCGATGACCTTCGCGCTGGATTTCAGCCACTTGCTCTGAGCCTTCTTGAGCATCCGGGTTGGTCGAGCATCGGCTTTGACTGCGCCCAGGCGCACCGCACGATCCGGTTCCAGGTCGTAAATGAGATAGAAGTACGGAGTCCGCTTCCTTAGCCACAACCATCTTGCGGCCATCGGCAAAAATGGCGGAGCCGTGGTCACCAACACTGCATCGTATTTGGGCCCCGTCCACAGAGTCCAGCCAGCTTTCAGGGCCAGAATCAGGTTGGCAAGGGAGCGCTTTGCGACTCCGCTTCGATTCCAATTTGGAAAATTCAGACGTCGAATTCGAAGGCCGTTCCATTCGCTTGCCGGTTCAAAGAGTTCACCCGTCAGGTAGGAGCGACGACCACAGACGACATCCACCGAAAAACCATGGTCAGCTACAAGCTTTCGGGCAATATCGGTTACCGCCTTGCCCGTACCGCTGCTTGATTCTGGATGGAAAAACTCGGAGACAATGCACAAGCGCAAGGCGTCTCGGGACATCTCTTTCAATGATCGGCCTTCATGGTTTCGGTCGAGAGGGAATTCAACGAAAAGAATAGCACCGGAGCCTAGGTAATCTCCAAAACCCCACTATGGATGATTTCTCCATTGACCGCCCCGAGTTGACCGGAACCCTGATTTCAATGGAGTTTGGCCAAGGTGGGCGCATTGGGCAGATGTGGGTGGCGAATCCCAATCTGCCGGACGAGAACGAAGAGTTTCAATTCGTCCTTTCCCCCATCAACATGGGCGACGAGATCGCAGAGGACTACTATCCGGGAACCATCCTCATAGGGGCTCGCACGCATCCGGATGACCCTTGGATCGTCAGCCGGAACGCAACTGCGCGGCAACTCGATGACGACGAGGATCCCGGCAAGGTCTCCTTCTCGTACGAATTCGCCTTTCTCGATGACATCGAAGCGATTGGGAAATTCTACGAGCGTGCCGGAACCATTCCGCAGATCTGCTGGGACCTCACGCTCACAAACCGGAGCCGGGCCATCTTGGAAATTGGCGAACTGGCCTTTCCTTTCGCTCTCAACAACCTCTTTGAAGGCTATCCCGGCACCGACACTGGATTGGGCGAAATGTTCAAGGACCGTGTGTACATCCACAAGTACATCGGTGGCGCTGGCAGCTATTTGTTTGCTCAGCGACTGAACGCGGAGGCGCCGGGCCTTTTGATTTTTCCGGGTGACGACACGCGGTGGGAGTTTTACAACCACGTACCAGCGTCCCTCAACACTCCGTTTAGGTGGGAGGGCATTCCGGTCGTCTACATCCACAGCCGGGCCGCCGTCGAGCGGGAAGAATGGCCAGAATGGTTTAACGACCACACGGCCCTGATCTTGGAGCCCGGTGAATCTCGGACGTTCCAAACCCGATTTGTGCCAACCGAGCGAGATCGGTTCGACAGCGTTAATCCCATCCTCGCCGCATGTGGAAAGCCCGCCATTCGACTCTTGCCCGGCGCGGTCGCACCATTCGATGTTGGAATTGCCCTTGAAGTGAATGGAGCAACGCCCACACGCTTCTACACCGATGGCGACGCCGAGTTGGAAACAGATTCCGACGATGAAGGCGGATTCTGCTTCGTTCGACCCGAGAGTTCCGGCCTCTCTACGCTCT
Source organism: uncultured Armatimonadota bacterium (assembly GCA_946478935.1). Next base: position 3,479 of record CAMLEL010000130.1, on the reverse strand, counting down.
CGTTCGAAGATACGCAGGGTCGTGAGACCCACACCCATCTGCTTTTTGTCGAACCGATTGAGAAGTTGATCCAAGCTCGCGCGAACTGGATAGTTGAACGGCAAATCCAGGATGCGCCAGGAACCAATCTTCATCACGCCATCTTGGCGACGGATATACATTCCGGGGAGCGCCTGACCGCAACCGATGACTATTTGGGACCGTTCGGAATCGAGAGTTCCCTCGCCGATGCCCTCTTTCTAGCGGAAAAGAACTCAATCTATCCAGACTCAGATGAGATCGCCGCCCTCGAACAATATGTCCGCGACTTTCTTTTGGATGATCTTCAAAACCCATCTGATGGCACGATCGGCAGCGCATTTGCAGATTCCAAGTCGGTGGCCCTCAATGCCGGTCGAGCTCAAATTTACACGCTCACCGCGAACTTGTATTCAGCACTCTATCGCTTGGAAGTACTTGGACTCACCAAGTTAACGGGCAACCTCGCGCGGTTCTTGCAGACCGCAACCCTTGCCGGAGCCACAACCGCTGGCAATTCCGAATTCGGCTCTGCTCTGCTGCTGGGTGAACTCAAACACTTTGTGGCCGAATTGACGGAAGAAGATTTCGCCGTTCAAATCAGTCAGGCTTGGCAGACGCTCTCCATCGCGTATGCGTCCGCTGCCCATCGATCTTTCCCGTTTGGCGGCCCCAGTGGTTGGTCGACTGAGGCTTTTCGAGAAGCCTTCGAAGGAGCCAGCGCCGGCATCAATCCCGGAATGGCTGAAGAGGCCCTGAGATTCGCCTTCGCGGCGCGGAGCCTAAGCCCAAGTTGGTGGTGGTACGCGAGCGATAAGCGCTGGTTGGAGGAGCATGAGATACCTCACCCGGCCATGGGTGACAAGGGCGAAATGTGCCTTGGTCCCTCCACCGTAACGAACTCGCTCATGTTCTTCCGATTGCTGGAGCGCGACTACATCTCCCTTCCGGATAGTTACTTGCGACTTGCGTTCGGTGGCATGCTCGGAGTTTGGGCGCTGGTGCGAAGCGATGGAGCTGGCTCGATGGGGTTCTGCCCGGATGCCGCATCCAGGCAGTTCGGCATTTCACCTTTGACCGGCGACGTAGGCATCAGCCTGTTCGCCTATCTCCGAAATGTGGCCAGCTACGTCCTGCCCACACGGACTGCAGGCGTGATCACCTTTGGATGCCATTTCGAAATGGACACTGTAGAAGGCATCGACCAGTATCTGATCCGGCCGTGGGAAGGTGTAGGACGTCGAATTGTCGTCCGGCAGATCGGCTTCGAGATTCGGACACGCTTTGGCGTCATTAGAGAACTCCGATTCGACACGAGAAAGCGTTGGGCGACGGTCGCCATCCATAATCCTGCCGCCCAAGCCGTGCAAACTGAATTGCTTGTTAAAGGAATGTGGGGCTTGACCGTGGAATGCATGTCCAAGAAGTTTGAGGCTGTAAATGGGGTGATCGGCATCCCATTCAGAATGGAAGGTTCCGTAACTGAGACGATTGAATTGAGAGTAATCGAATGAATGAAATTCCTATGTGGTGGTTGGTACTGTCGGCGATCTTCTTTGCCATAACGGCGATCGCTTTCGCTGGCTTGGCGTTCGCTGCCCTGAAGCTTGTCACGATCGTCAATGATGTTAAACCCAAGGTGGAGAGCCTGGTTCAGAAGGTAGAAGGCATCACAACCAAAGTTGATAGCCTGACGGCCACCGTCCAGAGCACCGTCAAGAGCTTGGGCAACAAGGCCGAAGGAGTTACCGGCGCGGCGAGCAGCATGGCGGAAACTACTTCCAAAGTGTTCGAGCGGTTCGCCCCCGTCTTGGGAATCGTTTTTACCGGGATCAAATTGTTTCAGGCGTTTCGTGAGTACCGTTCGGCTCCCAAGCGAGCGCCACTCGCAAATCGAACGGAACTTTGACCGGGACCTATTGAACATCACGACCGGCAAAGAGGTATCATAAATCCCTTACCGCGGGATGGAGCAGTCTGGTAGCTCGTCGGGCTCATAACCCGGAGGTCGCAGGTTCAAATCCTGCTCCCGCACCCAAAATTTCAATTGTTCCGAACATTAGACCGTGAGCTTCTGCGAAAGGCGAAAGCACCGCAAGCCCTCGGTCTTTTTTCCTTGATCTCCACCCTCTTCACCACGCTGCTCAGAATCTCAGTTCGCTCCTCATCGCACGCGTCTTCCCACAGGTCGAGCAAAGAATCCCAGATGCCCTGAATTTCGGCAGCAGATGGTCGTCGCCACTTTCTGAAAAACGAACCTACTTGTGCATCCGTCCTTGAGTAGTGGAGTGGCTTGTTCGATTCATCAGGGTACTGATCTTTCGGATCAGGCGTTTTCTCAAGGGACCGACGACGACGATCTCGCCGTTCCTTCGTCAGAAGGAATTTCTTTCTCGCCATCAGTTCGAAGAAGCGCAGCGTGTGGCACATCAGACGGAACAGCCCTTCCACCGTGTCCTGATCAACCTCGGATTCACTGGCGATCGTGACGTTCAGATGGCTAAGGCACAGGAGTTGGGTATGGCATACGCCGATCTCGACCGAATCAAAATTGATGACAGCGTTCGATCACTCGTGCCGCTGGCGACGCTCGTCCAGCACCATGTCGTCCCCGTCAGGAGGGACGATAACAACCTTTGGCTGGCATCCTCTGATCCCGCTAGCCTAACCGCCTTCGATGAGGTGCGGGGCATAACTGGACTTCGTATCATTCCCGTCCTGGCCCTCGCCCAAGATATTGATGAACTGATCGCAAGATGGTCTGCGGCAATTTAGCAACTCATCAAGATCGTGGTTGAGCTTGGTACTTACCTGTGAAAACGGGTGCTTTCTCTTGTGATGAGCTTCACTATGTTAGCCGCTTCGCGATCAGCCACCCAATCACGAATCACCTCGCTGCCTGGCATCTCGGAATCCAACACCACGAGGTCGAACGAGTGGTTGGATAAGAACTCGATGGCACTTGGGCCGTCGCTGGCACATTCAACAACATGTCCCTGCCGTTCCAGATTCACTCGTATAAAGCGCGCGATGTGCTGTTCGTCATCACAGATCAGCACCCGCTGTGCTGATTCTGTCATTCCTTTATCGTTCTGAGTCATCCTGTTGGGACACCGCCAGTAGATTTTATTCCGACTGCGACCAAATCGTGGAATCGTAACGGGGATGGAGAGCGTCGGATAGTTCGGAATAACGCATTCACCCGCACCCAAATTTGAAGGCCGCCATCGGCGGCCTATTTGTTAAACCGTGGGTGCGATGCTCATGTCGCACAAATCCGATTACTTCTTCACGGCCGCTGGTTTTTCGTCAGAATGACCACCATTGGTCAACCGACCCACATCGATCAACATCACGCTCACAAACAGCATCAAGACCACAGCCAGACCCGCCGCCGTCAAGGCTCCCTGAACCTTAATACTCAGCCGCTTTCCGCCCCGCAGCATTTCGGCAAAGGCTAC
>CAMLEL010000129.1 GCA_946478935.1 uncultured Armatimonadota bacterium | reverse complement strand
CAGCGGCCGTCCGCGTCCAGATCCGCGGTGTCCGGGACGCGAGGCCGCAGGGGAACAGGGGTGAAGGCCTGGAGCGCGTAGTCCATGGCCCCGGTGTAGGCCAGCAGGTCCGTGGAGCCGAGGTTCGCGGCCAGAGCCAGCTCCGAGCGTCCGGCGAAGGCCACCGCGGCCCGCCGCCCAGCTTGTCCAAGCCCCAGCGAGCGTCCCTTGAGCTGTACAACGTATCGTTCAACTCCGAAAAAGATGTCTGGCAGCTTGGTCAGAAAGTCATCAACGAGCAGATGAAGCACGAGGTCATGCGCCAATGGGAAGAAGAGCTGTTGGGCGTTCCCATGCTTTTGACCAAGGTCAGCTACACCGATAAGGAAGGCCCGCAGATTCTGCTGACGGGTTTGATCTACAGTCGGACGCCGAAGAAGCTGATGTTCCGCCTTTCTGCCGCACCCGATGATTTCGACAAGGCCGAGTTTGCCTGGCGCGAAACGATGAACACGTTCCGCACCGGACGTCCATGGGCTCCAGAAGATCCAAACCTCAAGCCCGATCCCAAAGCTCCCGCCCGGGCCCAACTCCCGCCGCCGGTGATCTTGAAACCGAACTCATTGGACGGTGGAGTCAAGACTTCAAAGCCGCCGGTCTCGGTTCCGGTCACCGTAGCTGGCCGAAAACTGGAACTTCGGATTCCGGGCGAATGGGCAGGCAAGGTTGAAGAAGATGGCACGATTACACTGACCAACCCGGAAGTCGGTGGTTCGGTGAAGATCGTGCTCGCCAGCACCCTCGACTCGGATCCTCCCCAGCGTGCCCTTCTGATGGCTTCCAGCAAGTCGCTTGAGGACTACCAAAAAGTCGCAAAGCGGGATGAAAGTCTCCCGACGCAAAACCGGGCGGGCGCCGCCGTGGCTTCAGTCTGGCGCACGGGAACCAATGCCAAGGGTGATCTTTATACTTGCGATGCAGTCGGTTCAAGCGGTGATTTCTACTTCGTGGCGAATTATCGAAGCGTCAATGCCAGCCGAATCGGCGCGGATCGGAAACAGATCGAATCGCTCCTCCAGAACATGACGCTGCTCCTAGTCCCGTGATTGTCGCCTTTTCGACATCGAGCCCGATCGCGAGTGTGGCCCTGATCGAACTCACAGGCGATGTCATCGCAAGCGATTCTATGATGGCTCCGATGAGAGCCAGTGGGGCATGCCTGATGCTCTTGGAGAGGCTCTTGAAGCAAACTGGGCTCAATCTGAAACAGGCTGAACTGTTTGCCGCGGACCTTGGACCGGGCAGCTTCACAGGCGTCAAAGTTGCCGTGACGGTGGCCAAGGCAATGGCCTTTGCGCAAGGCGTGCCGGTTGCGGGCATGCCAAGTTTTGATCTCATCGCAAGTGACCGAACCGCCGTTTTGCCGAGCAAGCGCAGAGAATGGTTCATTCGGAAACTGGGAAGCGAGCCTTATCGGTCGGCAACGTTGCCAACAGGCGACTTTGTGGGATATGGACCGGGCATCGATCCAGCGAGCCACCCACTTGCCGCTAACTTTGGCTTGCTGTTCCGTGATCTGAAACGAATTGAACCGGAAGCACTGCTCCCGAACTATCTGATCGAACCTTCCATCTCGGTTCCCAAGAAGCCGCTGTCGCCACTTTCGGGGTCGACAGGTGCTTGAAATCGTTTCGAACGTTTCATTGAAGCAGTTTACGACGTTGCGGGCCGGCGGCCCGGCTGAGCGATTCGTCACCGCGCGATCCGTCGATCAGCTTGCTGAAGCCGCGACCCTCGCCCACGCCAACGATTGGCCCGTAACCGTCCTTGGTGGAGGCAGCAACATGTTGCCGTCTGACCGGGGCCTGCCAGGATTGGTCATTCAGAACCGGGCTCGCAATATTCGCGTGGCGCGAACAGGGGAAGTGCTCGCCGATACAGGCTGTTCTTTCCAGGATTTGTTTCTGAAGTCGGCCCAAGTTGGGTTGGCGGGGCTGGAGTTTGCCGTGGGTATTCCAGGCTCCCTCGGCGGGGCATTGGTCAGCAATGCTGGCGCTTATCGATCGAATGTCAGCGAATTCATCAAGCGATTGGAAGTAGTCGCTGACGGTCATCGCATGTGGGTTGAACCCGATGTGATGGAATTCTCGTACCGAGATTCAATACTGAGGAGTTCGACCCCTCCGAAACTCGTGGTGCTTCGTGTCGAGATGAAGTTGCCGATTGGTTCGCCCAAGTCCATCTACGATGAAGCTCGCGAGTATCAGCGGCAACGGATATCCAAGCAGCCCCCGCCGGCAAGCGCCGGCAGTTTCTTCAAAAACGTCCTGTCGCATGATCTGGCCAGCAAAATTTCCGGGCTATCGGAAGGAATGCGCGCGAATGGAGTCGTGCCGGCAGGATTCCTCATCGAAGCCGCAGGTCTGAAGGGTTACCGACTCGGCGGGGCGATGCAGGGCGCTCTGCACGCAAACTTCATCTTGAACGTTGGGAATGCCACGGCTACGGAGATTCGGCGTCTGGCGGAGCGCACCAAGTGCGTGGTTCGCGAAAAGTTCGGTGTGGAGTTGGAAGAGGAAGTTCTCTATCTGGGCGACTGGAGCGAATTCATTCCCGATTCGCCAGCCGCAGGTGGCGCCAAGTAGCCGCCTTCATAAAGTCCCAGGATCAAAAAATAACTGGTTGTCAAAACCATGCTTGCGAGCAGTATGTTTATGGAGAAGGTCAAAAGTGGAAGTCCGGCCCGCCGAGCCCACTGATTCTGGCGGTTCAGCGAGCCTTGAATACGCTCACGCCGGGATTCGGGGAAGAGTTCTGCCGTGCGTCTATGGAGGCGTTTCATCCACGGGCGTCTCATGAGCCAAAGCATGTGACCCCATAACAACCGGGCCAGAAATCGGGCAAGAGCGCTCATTCCACTGAAGATTACTACGCCGCCAGCTAAACTAATGCTCGTGGCGAGTTTGAACGGCGACCTGTTTCACTGGATCAACAAGTGGCCGGAATCCTGGAGTTCCTTCTTGCACTTCTTCAGCGTCGCCCTGAGCCAGCCTTGGGTGAAGATCGGATTTGGAATTTTGCTATTGGCCATGCTGCTGCGAGGGGAGCGCACACGGAAGGCCGTGATTCTGACCCTGGTTTCGATTGGAATTGCGAACACGATGACCAATGTGGCTAAAGAAGCTTTTCCCATGAACCGTCCGTTCCAGGATATGGGATATGTGGATGAGACCGTTCAGTTCACGGCTGCGAATGCGGATCGCGCCTACCTTCGAGTGGGACATTCAGACAGCAAGGGCACGGCAAGTGCGCACAGCGCAAATATGGCGGCGCTGGCATTTGGGATGTGCTATTTCCTGGGCCTCTGGGGAACACCTTGGATCCTGGTCGCGCTGTTGACGGGCCTGAGCCGAATCTATACGGGAGCCCATTATCCGTCACAGGTGGCACTCGGATGGCTGTGTGGCGCGTTTGCTGCCTTTGTGGTCATAAAGACCTGGGAGGCTTTGGCACAGCGCAGAAGTGGCGTTCAATCGGAAGGGGATGAAAGACCCGAACTCGCTTAGGCCCCATCAGCTTGCGCTTATCACTGCGTGCATCATCTCCGTGGCGCTGTGGTTTCTGCCATTTTTGAGATGGGCGACCGTTCCGCTCCAGTATTTGAACACGCACATCCACGAGGCGTGGCACGCACTGGCGACGGTCGCCACGGGTGGGATGGTCTCGCACATCGAAGTCCACGCAAACGGAAACGGCGAGACGTTGACGATGGGAGGAATCGGCTTCCTGATCAGCTCAGCCGGGTACGTCGGAGCCTCATTGGTCGGAGCCGCGATCATCGCTTCGGCGAGGTCGCCAAAGGCGGCGAAAACCACGCTTACACTTCTCGGAATCGCGATCGCCTATGCACTCGTGGTATGGGTGCGACGCGATGTGTTCGGAATCGCCAGTGCGGCAGTCTGGATCGTCGCGCTCTGGGCCATGGCTTATCGGCTCAAGAACGATCACTTGGTCTTTGCGGCTCAGTTTCTAGGAGTTCAGCAATGCCTAAACTCGATTCAATCGCTCTTTTTCTTGGTGAAGATCAGTGGGTTCGGAGTGACCCAAAGTGACGCTGGCAATATGCAGAATGCAACTGGCATTCCAGCGATCGTCTGGTCTGTGCTCTGGTGCGCGGTGAGTTTTGCCTTGATGATCTGGGCGCTCAGATTCAGTTGGCGCTCGAGTCCGAGTCCCGAGTCGTCCGCACCGGAATGGGCTCGCTGAGGTCGACATTTCCCAGGGTTGCCACCGGCTTGCCCTCGACGAGGAACTGAACCTTCTCGATCTCCTTGAACTGGGCAAGAGTTGCCGTTAGGCCCTTCAGCATTGCTTCTTCATCGAGGGAGCCATAACTCTGTTCGAATTCGGGCGTAACGTCGACGAACGCAACGGCATCCTTCACCTGGATTCCGATCGCTTTGGCTTTGGGATCCGCGATTTTTGACTCGCGGAGGAAATGATTGAGGGCAAAAATACGGGGATCCTCGCCAGATGGCACATCCGATTCGTGCTTGCCAAGTTCCAGGTCCGTGCCATCCCGACGCGGAGTGATCAACTCGACCTTGGAATCTTGGTCAGAATTGGCGGCAGCGGAATTCTGTAAGTTTGGAACTCTGCGCAAGTCGTCAGGAACACGGTTCGCGTCACTGAATTTGACATAGGCAGCCAATGCGCCTAGACCCAAAACACCGACGGCTACCAGTCCGACCATCGGACCGTTGCCGTTCTTTGCCTGCCTCTTCTTACTTGCCATCGCCCAAAAAGACCTTTAGCCCCCTGACTACCGCGCTGGCGACCTTTTCTTGAAAGTCCGTCGACAGCATCCGCTTTCGATCGAAATTGTGATTGATGAATCCGAACTCGATGAGTACTCCGGGCATTTTGGAGTGTCTCAGAACCGCAAAACCGCTCTGATAGATTCGGCCGTCGCTCCATGCCCCGAACGATTTGAGGCCGGAGACCTTTGCTATCTCCTGCTGGATGCAGTCCGCAAGCAATTGACCAATCGGACTGTTCTTGTGGTAGAAAGTCTTCCCGCCCGATGTGCTGTTGTTCAGCCGGTTAGAGTTGATATGGCAGGAGATGAAGAAATGGGCTCCATTACGGTTGGCGATCTCCGCCCGCTCCTTTAGCGGTATGAAGACGTCCGTCTTGCGAGTCATGATTACCGTTGCGCCTTCTTTGGCGAGAGCCTCGCTTAGCTGCTTGGCGATCTTCAGCGTCATGTTCTTCTCGAATGCGTCCTTGGCAGGACTCTTGGCTCCGCTATCGGTTCCACCGTGGCCAGCATCGACGACGACGATCTTTCCAGCGAGGTGTCCGTCCCCGACATTCGGCTTGATAAGCACGATGCCGAGCGAACCAGGCTGCGGGGAAAGCTCGACACCCATCGGTCTGGCCAACTTGAGAGTCAGGATCGAATTGGGGCCCTCCTCACCAATGGCCACATCACGGATGTTGGCGGATTGAAGCTGAGAACTGTCTGGCGCGGTCAGCTGCGTGTTATACAAAACAACTTCGAGGACATCTGGCTCGGGTCTGCGGAATTGGGGTGGCTTGGCCAACACACCGGATAGCTTGATACTCAGTGAAACACGGTTTCCGCTTTCCACTGCGACACGCAGCGGTCCGGCTTGGACTTTTGGCCCCAGATTGAAGGTGGGTTTAATGACCGGAGGCTTTACCGGTTCCGCAATTGGCGGCTCTGGCTGGACGTCTGGGGTGCCTGGATCTTCGTCAGGATCGAGCTCCCATTTGAACTTGGTTCCGACCGCCGGGATGAGGGGAAGCGAAGGGCGGTATCCCGGCCCGTAGGCGATTCGAACCGTGTTCAGTTCAATTTGACTGACCCGCACTCCATTGCCTTCGATTTGCTGTGCCGTTTCACGCGTAAGGCGGGCGCCGGGAAGATCCACGACAAATCGGTGAGGACCGGTGAGCCGAAACACACGCGGGCGAGTCGGTAGCAGGGTATCGACTTCGACCATGTTGCCCTTTACGGAGATTCGCGAGACTGGCGTGCATACCAGCAGGCGGTCTCCGTCTGGCTCCCAAATCGACTCCGCGCCCATCTGGTCTAACGCGGCTCGCAGGGGGATCATTCTGCCCAAATCGAACTCGCGCATTGGAACGCGAGCACCTTTGAAATCGGTTTCAATGATCACGGAGCTGTTGCGAACGGAATGTCGCCAGCCGACCTTGTCAAGAAAAGTCAAGGGTACATAGCATTCGTCAGCAATCCGAATTCCATGCTCGGGTATGGCACCCAAGTACGTGAAAATGACTTCTGCCGACCGCGACTGAATCGCATTCGCTACAGTCGCCATCACCATCCATGGTAAGAGGACTAAGAAGATTCGCTTCATGCGCTAGGAACCCAGTGTACACCTTTTTCCACAATTCGCCGACATATCGTGGGGGTGGCGACAGGTTCCGCTTTCGCTCGGGAAGTCATCCAGGCAAAAACGCCAGCACGGGTGAAAAGTTCTGTAGGAAGTCGACGTGACCTTTCCCCGGGATGCGGGCCCCTGAAATCGGGGACTGGTATAATTTGAGCCCTTCGGGCGGTTAGCTCAGTTGGTAGAGCGTCTCGTTTACACCGAGAATGTCGCGGGTTCGAATCCTGCACCGCCCACCACTTTATAGGTCCATTGAGCCTGAAGACGCCAACGTTCTGATCTCTCACGGTCGACCTCACAGGCAATCCTGAACCCTTCAATACCCGGGCCAGTGGCATGGCTCCCTCCGGTTCCGTTCCTAAACCACTCCTAGTCAAGGCCATTGGTCAAGGCCACTGTTTGGACCCGACCTGGACTCAATTCTCTCTGATTATTTTTGAGGATTGTGAGCCGATCGGGGTA
>CAMLEL010000128.1 GCA_946478935.1 uncultured Armatimonadota bacterium | reverse complement strand
ACCCAGCCAACAACGAACCTCACACTCTATCGTCCTTTGTCGGGCCACGTTGACCGAAGTTCGTCCAACCTGCCATCGGCATCCCAGCGCAGGTGGTACTTCAACTCCGAGATGATGAACTCGTAGCCGTCATCCTCGTACCGAATCCGGGCCACTGCATCCCTATCTGCACCCTTGGAAATCGCAACTTCCCACATTTCCTTGGTTGATAGTTTGGGGTTTGGAAGTCCAGCCCCCAGCGAGCCCATTTGCGGAGTTGAACGTTCGACATCCATGCCTTCGTTGGTATAGCTGTAGCTCGAACGGGTGCCTCCACTCGTTCGCGTCACGTGTCGCCGCAGTCCTGGCTCATATACCCGCACCGTCACATCCTGAATCCAAACATCGCCTGGTTTGCGACCTGCGCCAACCGGAGGAGCATCTTTGGGGGCATCTTTGATCGGAACTCGGAACCGATAATCAGCGTTTGGCGCTGGCTTATAGGTCGCCTTAAGATCGAGGGTGCCATCGGACCGCACGAAAGATGCATCCATTTGGAGCAGGATTGCACCGGGTCCAAGCTTCGACTGGATGTCAGGAATCGAGGCGAACGGATCGAATCGACGGGGATCTCCAGCGATTGGATAGGTCTCCTCGCCCATCATCTTGGCGCACGTGTTGGAGAACATCGTGAAGTAGATGATGAAGCCGACGAAGCCAAGAACTCCAACCACGCCCCCGCCACAACTAAGCAGCCCGCAGGTACATCCTTTCTTGCTGACTTGTCCACCCGACTGTTGCATTGGCGGAATTTACCACCAAGCCAATTGCGAGGACCGCACGCATCCCACGGGCAAAAAAAACTAAATGCCCGTGAGATGCAGCTGGTGTCTTAGTATCGGTAGCTATCCGACTTGTATGGACCGTCCATCTCCACTCCAATGTAGCTCGCCTGCTCAGGAGTTAGTTCAGTGAGCTGAGCATCCAGCTTTTGAAGTTGCAATCGGGCAACCTTTTCATCCAATTGCTTGGGAAGAACGTAAACCCCTGGCTGGTACTTGCCCTGCTCGGTCCAAAGCTCGATTTGGGCAATGACCTGATTTGCGAAGGAAGAACTCATGACGTACGACGGATGTCCGGTGCCGCACCCAAGGTTCACGAGTCGGCCCTTGGCCAGCAAAATGATCCGCTTGCCATCCGGGAAGATGATGTGATCGACCTGAGGCTTGATCTCTTCCCACTCGTATTCGCCAAGCGAAGCAACGTCGATTTCGTTATCGAAGTGGCCAATGTTGCAAACGATGGCGTTGTTCTTCATCGCCTTCATATGCTCGTGATTGATCACATGGTAATTGCCTGTGCACGTCACGAAGATGTCTGCCTTGTCTTTGGCATAATCCATCGTCACGACCTTGTAGCCTTCCATTGCGGCTTGCAGAGCGCAGATTGGGTCGATCTCGGTCACCCAAACTTGGGCGCTCAACGCCCTCAGCGCTTGCGCACTGCCCTTCCCGACGTCGCCATAACCGCATACGACTGCGATCTTGCCCGCAATCATCACGTCGGTTGCACGCTTGATACCGTCCACCAGCGACTCCCGGCAGCCGTATAGATTGTCGAACTTGGACTTGGTGACGCTATCGTTGACATTGAAAGCCGGGAAGGGAAGCTTGCCTTCGGCGTGCAGCTTGTAGAGCCGGTGCACGCCGGTTGTTGTCTCTTCGCTAACGCCTTTGATTTCGGCTTTTACCCGGCTGTAGAAAGTTGGGTCTTGCGCGAGCTTCTTCTTGATTGAGGCAAAGAGGCTGACTTCCTCCTCGCTGGACGGATTGGCGATGACGCTGGGGTCGGCTTCGGCTTGACTTCCGAGCAGAATGAGAAGGGTGGCGTCGCCACCGTCGTCCAAAATCATGTTGGGCGTGCCACCGTCGGACCACTCAAAGATCCGGTGGGTGAATTCCCAGTACTCATCGAGCGATTCGCCCTTGTAAGCGAATACGGGTGTTCCACCTTTGGCGATTGCCGCTGCAGCATGATCCTGTGTGCTGAAGATGTTGCAGCTTGCCCAACGAACGTCCGCACCCAGGGCTTCAAGCGTCTCGATCAGCACCGCGGTCTGAATCGTCATGTGCAGCGATCCCGCGATCCGGGCGCCCTTTAGTGGCTTGGTTGCCGCATACTCGTCGCGGATCGCCATCAGACCGGGCATTTCGGTCTCTGCGATGGCGATCTCTTTACGGCCCCAATCGGCCAAGGTTAGATCGGCTACGTGAAAGTCTTTCACGGCGGGTTTCAATTCGGTTTGCATCGTCTTCTCCATCAGGGAACGACCGTCGACGAGTTTAGGACCATCCTAAAACAATCAACGCCCGTCCCAAGTTTCCTTGGAACGAGCGCCGTTGCATTTCGCTGAGCCTGGTCCCAGGTTCTGGGATCGCAGCGCTCCTCAGCTATACAACATTATGTCACGGGTTGATTCTCTAATTAGGAGATTCGACCTCATTCTTCATCATTTGGGACTGAGGTGGGCCGCCGCCGGTTTTCACTTCCGCGCCTTGATCCGTTCCCAATCGCCCGACTGCCGTTCCCTGCTTGGCATCCGCCGACGGCTCCAGTTCGGCGCCGGGAGCGGGGCCGCACCCAGATATCACCGAGGCCAAAGCCAGCAGGCCAAGTATAAGTTTAGTTGTAGTCATTGAAGTTGAATGTGAAGTCTGGCCGCATCTGGCACCAGTAACCCACGGTCGCCGTGCCAAGTCGGCAGTTCCAGCGACTGCTGGGTACGCCATTGGCAAGATAGGTCGCGAACGGGTCGTCCACGTTCTGAACGGTGCCTGGCCCGTTCGTGCCAATTCGGCGGAACTTCGCCGAAGTGTCCGTCCGCGCCGTGATGATTCCTTGCGAGTACACCCAGAAGGACTGGGTTCCCGAAGGTGGCACTCCAAAGATGTGCCCGAATTGACCAATGGAGCCGTCGGCAACTCCAGAGTCTGGAGATCCGGAGGGGTTGAAAAGACACGAGCCGGTAGACGAACACCGAAGCGTAGGCTGAGCATTCGCAAACCCTTCATAGTTGTGCTTGCCGCGACCCAGCCAGGCTAGGGTCAACCTCGAGGGTTCGACGATGCTGGTTGCCGACCAACTGTGCAGCAACCCATTCATCGTGACGCCGACAGTAAAGGGCTTCTTGAGCCCAGTCGTGATGCCGAAGTTGTCCTTCCGCATTCCGGGAAGCTCGTATAGACCCCAGTTCTTCACGTACGGTTGAAGTGAATTTGCCCAGTGAGATGAGTGCCGATCGATGAAGCTGGCACTCGACGATCGCCAGTCAGCCGGAGCATCGGCAACCGTCGAGGCGGCCCAGGTTCCCGTTGCCGAGCGCATAATCGCGAGCGGCATCATGTCGTCGTGGTCCGCGTTGTACATGGCGAACGAAGTTCCAAGCTGCTTGACATTGGAAAGGATTGCTGTCTTCTTCGCGGCTTCCTTTGCTTGGGCAAAAACCGGGAAGAGAATAGCGGCAAGAATTGCGATGATTGCGATCACGACCAACAGCTCAATGAGCGTGAAGGCCGCCCGACATTTAGCTAGATTATTCATGTGACCTCCGACTCGGACCCGCCAGTAACGGGTCCGAATCTGAATGCAGTACAACCGGCTCAAAGTGTTTGAGCCGGATCATTTCTTAGGGTTGAATCACCATGTACGGACTGGACGGGTAGTTCGCGCCGCCATAGGCGTGCGGTCTGCTCGCATTGCCGTTCATGTTCTTGCTTGAGAACCACTTGGCATGACCATCGACCAAACCATGGTTGTTGCCATCCCGGAATGGGTGGTAACGCTTGTCGACTGGATCGGGTAGTCCATGCTGGGGCGAGAAGAACGTGGTGCAGGGCCAGCCGAAGACGCTTCCCTGGGTTGGTCGCGGATACGAGATCATAATGCCAGGCACCAAGAACGTAACCGAGGCTGGATCTTCGACCCGGGTCATGCCCGTACAGCTTGCCCATGCCGGCAAGTTGTAACAGGCGCCGCCGGGAGCCGTGTTTTCAGCATTGGGTTCGATCGGGAATCCCGCGAACATCACCGTTCCCCACCAGTTCCAATAGGAATAGGGTATCCAGTTCACGTAGGCATAGTGCGAGGTGACCTTGGCGCCGGGTACCGCGTTACAGTTTTGACCGAACGCAGCCTGATCCGACGATTGTCCAGGACCGATGAACAGGTCCTTGTTCTTGATGTACGGATGGACAAGCTCCATCCACGTGATCCACTCACCATCGCCCCGGTTCTGCCAAATGTTGGGAATCTGGATGTCGTCGTAGTCCGTGTTGTACATGATGAGCGCCGTCATGTGCTGCTTGACGTTGCTCAGTCCGGCGGTTTGCTTGGCCGAAGCTTTTGCTTGGGCAAAGACAGGGAAGAGGATCGCCGCCAAGATGGCGATGATCGCGATAACGACTAATAGTTCAATGAGCGTAAAGGCTCGGCGATTCATATCAACCTCCGATATTTGTTCGTGATGAAACGGTGTCAATTCCCGGGCGGAGGCGGCGCTCCCGGCGCGCTCGAAGTGGCGGCCGAAGGGGCTGCTCCGCTTCCCGGCGAGCTTGGCGAAATGGCGTCGCCGCCGGTCGGGGCTTGAACTGGCGCGGGAACCTTTTCCTCGGAGGGTCCGCTGCAGCCAAGGGCGCACAGGACCACCAGGGAAGACACTCCCAACATTGCGATTCGAATCATTCGGAAACTCCTATTTGTCGGGCCCAGATTGGGCGGTGACGAGAACGCAAATGGAAATCAAGTCCTGCGTTCAAAGGAACTCCGAATCCACGAACGTGGCGGAGAAGTATTTGGCTCAATCAACTCAAATGCTGATCGGCGATGATAATCGTTGTTCATACAACCTCCAAATTCCGGATGCGCCCCTGAGACTGGTTGTATGGCGATGAGAAAGAAACTATTAATGCACAAATAGCTAAACGGTGCGCACCGGTGCATTCATTATAGGCGAGATTCCCGAAAATGCAAGGGCCTTTCGACAAATCGCCGAAAGGCCCATTGAAATGCCGGGCTTCTAACCGGTGCCTTCGTCGCCGGACTTCGTTCTGGGAGCGCCGTCTTCGGAAACTGCTGCTCCCCGATCGATGGTCGTTTCGAACTTGTTCTTGTCCGAGCTGGTTACGGGCGGAGGATTATCCGTTACTTCTTGGCCCCCCGAGCAGCCCATGCCCGCGATTCCAACGGTGATGGCAAGAAATGTCCAATATTTCTTCATGGATTAGCCTCCAAATGCGTTATCCGGGCGGAATGCGCAGGTGTAACCAGTTGTCGTCCCTGGCGATGTGCAGAAGGCAGTGCCGGTTGCAGCAACCCACTTGCCGTCCGTACCCAAGTTGGTGAACGGAATCGTGCTGTTCGGACTGCCCGTTCCACGTCCAAAGTTGACGAACCGCGCTGAGGTGTCCGCCGCTACCTGGATCGAGCCTTGATTGAAGGACCACATCGAATCCGACGTGATGAAGTAGAACTGGCCGCCCGCCGTCGTTGCCTTCGGACTTGGCGGACCAGAAGGATTGAACCGACAGCCTGGTTGGCTGGTCGAGCAGTTCAAGCGGGGATTCGCAAAGGCCAACCCTTCATTGTTTTGGCCGCCTCTTGCCTGCCACAGTAGCGGCAGCTTGGATGGCGCCTCGATGGCCGTGTGGCTCCAATGGTGGAGAAATCCATTCATATTGAAGTTGGCCCGGTAGGGCTGCCTGCCTGTTTGGGCCGCGAAGCCATTGGTTTGGTTCCGACCACCGGGCATCTCGTGAATGTCCTTGTTCTTCATGTAAGGCATGATCACGTTCGCCCAACCGA
Organism: uncultured Armatimonadota bacterium; assembly: GCA_946478935.1. The sequence goes on along the minus strand of CAMLEL010000128.1, from coordinate 1,086 downwards.
TGGAGTCCTCGTCCTCCAGGTAAGCGCTGGCGGGCGTCGCCCAACCATTCGGGAAGGTGAATCCGTAGGCGTACCAAAAGATGGGTTGGACCGGTCCACGAATGTAGCCGTGCGCAGAGGGCATATTGTCATCGTTGTCAGCCAGATAGATGGCAAATGCGGTTCCCGTCTGTTTCATGTTGCTCAGGTGCGCCGTTTTCTTGGCGGCAGCCTTGGCTTGTGCAAAAACCGGGAAGAGAATGGCAGCAAGGATCGCGATGATCGCGATGACGACGAGCAACTCGATCAGAGTAAATGCAGATCGACGATGATTAGGGTGATACATACAACCTCCTGTTCCCGCCGCGCGCTTAAGAATCTGGTTGTATGGCGAAGAGATCTATAACATAAATGCACAAAATGCGAGTCAACGCGCGACAGTGCAGCTATTAAAGCAGGTTTTTGTAGAAAAACCAAAAGATGGGCCGAAATTTTCGGCCCACCGTTTTTTTATTGGTCTGACTGGGCTTCGCTCGAGGTGCTTCCCGCTGCCGGAGCCGCGTCCGACGTACCGACGCCAGTTTCGAATTTCGATTCGGCTCGCTTGGCTGCTTCGGAAGGAATGGCTTCCTCATCTGCGCCCGAGCCGCAGCCAGTAAGGCAAAGGACAAGAAGGGGCAAGAACTTTAAGATCTTCATTACAGCTCCAGGTCCGGCCGGAAGAAGCACCAGTAGAATGGTGCAGTTGCCGGCAATCCGGTCGGACGACATCCGGTGTAGGTGAGGCCACGATTGGCAGTGTTGTAGCTTCGGAATGGGTCAGTCAGATAGTTGGCAATGGTGCCGCCACCCTCTTGACCGATCCGCCGAAACTTCGCCGAAGAGTCAGCCCGAACGAATGACGTTCCCGGGTTCCACACGCGGTGGCTGGTCGTTTCCGTCGGCGGAGAAGTCCAGGTCGAGCCAAATGTTCCGGTTGCGGCTGAATCAGGTTGACCACCAGGGTTGAACATGCACTCGCCAGCTCCCACACAGTTTAGGCCAGGTGTGGAGACCATCTGCCCTCTATAGTTCACGTTTCCGATTCCGTACCAGAACATCGGCACT
>CAMLEL010000127.1 GCA_946478935.1 uncultured Armatimonadota bacterium | reverse complement strand
CCAAGGTCGCGCCATCAAGAAACTTGGCCGACTTCGAATCGCAAACTACTTCGACTCCGTTGAATGCCTCCGAAAGATCGATGGGCTTGCGCTCCGTGTCGAGGCGCGTCACATACTCTAGGCCGCTACACCCGCCACCCTTCACCCCAACCCGCAAAAACACGCCTTCGCGACCATCTTTGGCCAAGAGCCGCTTCAGTTGAGCTTGGGCAGAGGGAGTAATGGCGATCGGGAAGCTCATCGAGTCGCCGCCTTTTGCCGTGGAGGCAGGTTCATGAAGGACACATTGGAAATTGCGTCACCCTTGTGAATCATGTCCGCGAGGGTCAGATCCTTCAGGACATGGTCAACCGCGCCCTGGATTACCTGCCAAAGTGACTTTACGGAACAGTCCACCGCATGCTGACAGATGGAAAGCTGGCCAGCGTGCTTGGCGCAGAACTCATCATCGTAGAGCTTCCCGCCCAACGATTCAAGCACTTGCCCGACGTTGATCTCGCTCGGGGACTTAGCCAGCGCATATCCGCCTGCCTGACCGCGAGTGCTCGTAATGAATCCTTCTTTTCGAAGGATCATCAGGAGTTTGGCGACATGTGTCTGACTTAAGCCTTCGATTTTTGCGATCTCCGGAATGGTCATGCTTTCTTGCGACCTTGCGATTTGAAGGAGGCACCGCAGCCCGTATTCTTCTTGCGCTGAGAATTTCACATCAACCCCAACGTCAATCGTACTTCTTCGCTCATCATTTCCACTGTAAAAGGCGGGTCCCAAGTGAGCTCCACGCTCACGCGACCGATGCCAGGAACGCTGCGTGCCGCCGACTCCACTTCGCCGGGTAGTGAACCTGCCACTGGACACGCCGGGCTCGTAAGGGTCATCAGAATATGCGCATTCTTCTCGTCATCGATTTGAATGTCGTAGATCAGACCCAGATCGTAGATGTTCACGGGCAGTTCAGGGTCGTAGACCGTCCGGAGCACTTCGACAATTTCACCCTCGAGCAGGGACTTCTCGATGGAAGTTAGGCCCGGCATGGCCGGTGTGGGGTTTTCAAGTCGCTCTGGCATTACTCGGTGCTCACCTTCTTCTCTCCTACGAGCGCGGCATGCAAGGTATGCCATGGCAGCGTCGCACATTTGATTCGAACGGGATAGTCGCGAACTCCCGCCAGGGCGATCAGGGAGCCGAGTTCGGAATGCTCCTCGCCATCGTCTGGAGTCGTGACCATTGTTTGGAATTCCCTGAAGATCCCTTCAGCTTCGGCGATGGTTTTTCCCTTAACCGCTTCAGTCATCAACGAGGCGCTGGCGGTGCTGATGGCACATCCCTGACCATCGAAAGCGATCGATTCAATCTGCCCATCCTTTGTTTGAATCGTCAGGTGAACTTGATCGCCGCAGAGGGGATTGTGGCCATCGGCCTCGTTGGTCGGCTGTTCCAGGCGTCCCCGATTTCGAGGGCGCTTGTTGTGATCCAGGATCACTTCTTGATAAAGCTCTCTCAAGTCGTCGTTCAACCGAACATCTCCTGCACTTTGCGCACTCCGGCAGCGAGCCGGGCCACCTCGTCCTCGGTGCTGTATGCGGCGAAGCTCGCTCGCGCCGTCGCCGGTATACCAAGGCGCTTCATCAAGGGCATGCAACAGTGATGTCCGGCCCGAATCGCCACGCCGTCAGTGTCGAGAATGGTTCCAATGTCGTGCGGATGGGCATTCTCCATTGTGAAGCTGACGATGCCCGTCTTTTCTTTTGCACGGCCGATGATTGTCACTCCGGAAATGGACTCCAATTCCCGTTCCGCCAAGCGGGCAAGGCGGCTCTCGTGCTCGCGTAACTGGTCGAAGGCAGCCTCAAGGGAACCGTCTGCGAGTGATTCAATCCATTCAATCGCCGCGCCGAGCCCGATGACGCCGCCGATGTTGGGCGTTCCAGCTTCGAACTTGGCGGGAATATCCGCGTACGTGGTCCCTTCGAAAGATACTGTTCGAATCATGTCCCCACCGCCGTGGTATGGAGGCAGAGCCTCCAGCAGGGCCCTCTTGCCGTAAAGGACTCCGACACCGGTCGGCGCGTAGATTTTGTGACAGGACAGCGTGTAAAAGTCCGCGTCCAGCGCTTGAACATCGATTCGTAAGTGAGGTCCCGCCTGGGCGCCGTCGACAAGCACGAGAGATCCATAGGCATGGGCTTGCTGGATCATCCACTGGACTGGATTGACCGTGCCCAATGCGTTGCAAACGTGCTTGATCCCTACCAGTCGGGGACGCGAATTCTTGAGGAGGTCCAGATAGGCATCGAGGTCGATTTCGCCGTCGTCGCTGATCGGTATTGGCAGCACTCGTGCACCGGTGCGCTCGGCCGCAAGCTGCCAGGGAACGATGTTGCTGTGATGCTCCATTGTGGAGACCAAGATCGCATCGCCCGCCCTCAGCTTCAGGTTCGGATCCGTTGCATGCGTTAGGCCGCTTGCGACGAGGTTGATCGCCTCTGTACAGCCTTTGGTGAAGATGACCTCCGACGACTCAGCGGCGTTGAGAAGTCGGCGAACAGAATCTCGGGCATGATCGAACTCCGCCGTCGCGATCTGACTGAGGTGATGGACTCCTCGATGAATGTTGGCGTTCTGCTCCGTCCAGTATCGATCCACCACTTCCAGAACGGACCTAGGCTTTTGGGCGGTCGCGGCATTGTCCAGGTAGGCAAGCGGCTTGCCTCGAACTTCGGTCGCCAGAATGGGGAATTCGCTTCGGATGGCTGACAGCGCTTGGCGAGTATCGAGAGACTGCATCAGTCGCTTGAGCCTCCTGAATCTCCGCCCGAATCGGCCCCACCGGAATCTGATGAACTGGAATCACTGCTTCCGAAATCAGTTGCATAGGAACCCACGTCGCTTCCGACTGAGTCGCCATTGCTGTATCCCAAGGCATTGGAGGAATCATCCGTGATCGTTGTGCCGGAAGTGATGATGGTGTCGTGGTGCGACGGGTGAGCCGCGCCCCCCATCATCTGCCCCATCTTCGTGATGCGCCAGGCGACATAGATCGCGGCCACGACGACGCCACCAATGCAGAGCAACGCCAACAACCCAATCAGCTTAAGCACGAGCAGACCTCAGCATTGCCACCAGTTTAGGCGACAACTCGCTGATTCCAGCGATTCGCCTCCTCTCCGGGTCTTGCCTTTTCAGGTTTGTTTTCATGTGGCCGATTCCGCCGGCAACGATCGGTAATTACGCGCGAAGCTTGTCGAAGAGCACCTTTTCGAGCGAATCTCGGACCTCTTCAACGGCGATCTTCTCGATGACCTCGGCGGCGAAGGCATAGACCAAAATCGCTTCGGCTTCCTTTTCAGGTATGCCTCGTGAGCGCAGATAGAACTTGGCATCTTCTTTGATCTGGCCAACCGTCGCGCCGTGAGTGCATTTGACATCGTCCGCGAAAATCTCAAGCTGTGGTTTGGTTTCGATCGACGCCGTCGGCGAAAGAAGGATCGCCTGATTGGTCTGCTTAGCGTCGGTCTTCTGAGCGTCCTCATACACAAAGATCTTGCCGTTGAAGACTCCTTGTCCACGGTCCTTCATGATCCCTTTGTACACCTCGAACGAGTTGCAGTTGGGCATCGCGTGATCGATTCTTGTGTGGTTGTCGGCAATCTGGTCGCCAGTGGCGACGTATGCGCCATTCAGCCACGTCTCGCAATGCTCGCCATCGACCCAAACATTGATGTCGTTTCGACTGACCGCGGCTCCAAAGCCAATATTGTTCGACGTGTAGGTGGACGGTCCATCCTGGTGAACGGCGACGTTGGCAATGTGGACGGCTTCGAGCGACTCATGCTGGAACTTGTCATGTTCCAGGATCGCGCTCTTCTCAAGCGAAATTTCGGTAACGGAGCAGTTGAAGTAACTTCCTTCAAGCCCGATGTAGCTCTCCAATACCTTGGCCTGGCTGTTCTCGCCGATCACAATGAGGACACGCGGAAATGCGGCGAACGGCCCGTGGTCGGCTTGACTCAGGAATGCAAGGTGGATCGGGTCCTCGACGATCGTGTTTTTCGGCACATACAGGACGGCGCCCTCACTGAGGTAGGCGTCGTTAAGGTCAATGAATCTCGGGTCGTTGGTGCTGCCGAGTTTGCCTTCGTAGGTTGCAACTTTTCCAAGCCACTGCTCCACGATTTCTGGAATCTCCTCCGACGCTTGCTGGAGGGTGCCCAGAAAGACGCCTTTGGGAAGGTTTCGAGGGATCGCCATCTCGGGCGCTTCCTGGCCATTGACGAAAACCATGGTCGCGGCATCGACTGCTCCAACCGGCGTTGCCGCGAACGATTCCCGTCCCACGGTAGCACCGTAAGCTGGGCTGTATTCGGTCTCTCGCAACAGGTTGAGCGGCGTGTACTTCCACTCCTCATCCTTGTGCGTCGGAATTCCTGCCAACTCAAAGCGGGCGAGCGCCGTGCTGCGCTTGGCCGCCCAAGCTGTGGGTGCGGAAGCATCCAGCAAACCGGTGACTTGGCGGTGATTCTCGATCAGGCTATGCAATCTTTCTTTCAGGTCGATCATGTCTCACTCGGAAGGCGTCAGACGCCCGCGGCAAGCTGCTCCTCGATCCAGCCGTATCCCTTTTCCTCAAGCTCGAGGGCAAGCTCTTTTCCACCGCTCTTGACGATGCGGCCGTCGACGAGGACATGAACGAAGTCCGGGACGATGTAATTGAGCAGTCGCTGGTAGTGAGTGATCACAAGGAAGCCACGATCCTGTCCGCGCAGCGCGTTGACGCCGTCTGAGACAACCTTCAAGGCATCGATGTCGAGGCCCGAATCGGTCTCGTCGAGAACGGCGATGGTGGGCTCGAGAACCGCCATTTGGAAAATCTCGTTGCGCTTTTTCTCGCCCCCTGAGAATCCCTCGTTCACGCTTCGGCTCAGCATCGACTGGTCCAAGTCAAGCGCCTTCATTTTGGCCTTGATGTGATTCAGGAACGACATGGCGTCCATCTCTTCCTCACCCCGTGCCTTTCGGACGGCATTGAGAGCCGACCGAAGGAAATAGGTGTTGCTGACGCCGGGAATCTCCACCGGGTATTGGAAAGCCAGGAATAGTCCGGCGGCGGCGCGCTCGTCTGGCTCAAGTTCGAGGAGGTCCTGGCCATCGAGGTTGATTTCGCCGTCGGTGACTTCATAGTCGCTCTTACCGGCAATGACGCTCGCCAGAGTGCTTTTCCCGGAGCCGTTGGGGCCCATGATGGCGTGGACTTCGCCTTTCTTGATGGTGAGATCGATTCCCTTCAGGATTTCTCGATCTTCGATTCGCGCGTGGAGGTTCTTGATTTCTAGCATGGTCGAACGCCCTGGATTGCGGGCGGAGCAATCTTTCCTTTTTCGTATAGTTTAGTCTACGCAGAGGTTCAAATGCTCGTCGCTGGGACCCCTTCGGGGACCGGATCGCTTAGAATGGGACCATGCGCCGGCTCGTGATTTTCCTATGCCTGATCTCAATTGCAGGGGCTCAGCAATCGACGACGCCCAAGCTTGGCTCGGCCGAGCGGAAGGTCATCCTAAATGCCTTGCGGAGCCCGGTTGAGAAGGATTTGAAACAGAAAGTTGTGTTTCACGTCGATCACATGAAAGTGAACCAAGGTTGGTGTTTTGTTTCGGGAAAGACGATGACGCCAGCAGGAAAGGCAATCGACTATCGCAAAACGAAGTATCGGGATGCGTTGGAAGCAGGGGTCTTCGACGATTGGATCTGCGCCCTGCTACGCCGCACAGGTTCGAAATGGAAGGTGATCACCTATTCGATTGGAGCGACCGACGTCGTTTGGGATGGCTGGGATAAGAAGTACAAGGCTCCACGGGCGATTTTCCCCTACCCAAAGGGCTGACCATGAAGGTGTGGACTCTGGCGCAAGCCATTGCCTGGTGCGGGTTGGTCCTGGCGTATCTCTTACCTACCGATGCCCTCTACGCGTTAACGATCTGGCCGCCATTCGTCTGGGCGGTTGCTGGATCCCTCTTGGCGCTCACCGTGATCCGCAGTCGCAAGCGATTCGCAGTTGCCATGATGGCCGCTTGGCTCGGGTTTTTTCTGGCTTTCGGTGACGAAAAGAATTGGGTGATGAATCGCGTGAGCCCGGTTTCCGATCCTGACTTGGTGGTGATCACACTGAACTGTGCGGGAGGTAGCAGCCAGGCGGCAGAAGAAGCCTTTGCACTGGTGCCGGACATCCTACTGTTGCAAGAATCGCCGTCCGAACCAGCGCTACGAAAGTTGGCTCAGAAGCATTTTGGAAGTGACTACCAGATCGCCATGGGGGTCGATGCATCGATTGTGGTGAGAACGGGACAACTCACTGCGATCGAGCAGGGCCTCACTCATACGTTGGCAATCTTTCAGACCGAATCCGGCGATCCGATCTTGCTTGGCAGCTTGAGACTGTCTCCTCCAGTTTTCAGGCTGGACTATTGGAATCCCGAGTGCTGGAAGGACTATGCAGCCAACCGAGCAATCCATCGACGTGAGCTGCAGGAAATCGCGACTTTGGCCTTTGAGCAGACTCAGACACAATCCATGATCATTGGAGGTGACTTCAATTGGACTCCAGAGCGGGGCCTCAACGGTATACTTGCTCCGATGCTGCGGCCAGCATCCAAAGGAAGCGGCTATACCGCGATCAATTCATTTCCTTTGGCGCGCATTGACCAAGTGTGGTCGAGCCTTGACTTTGCCGCCAGTTCGGAGGCATTCACCACGAAGGAATCCGATCACCGGATGGTGGTCGCCAAGCTCAAGCTTCAGCCAACAGACTAAGTGGCAGAAGTGATTGGCTGGCGATTGAGGCGAGGTGTAAAGCTGCGCAGATCAGAAGGACCGCAAGGCCCCTTAGATGACCCGTCCGGTTTCGTTTGTCCGGTGGGCCGGACAGCAGGCAGAAGCAA
>CAMLEL010000126.1 GCA_946478935.1 uncultured Armatimonadota bacterium | reverse complement strand
TCCCAACTCAGCAGCGGCCCTTGGCATGCCGTAGACGGTGCAAGTCGCTTCACATTCGGCTAGGACGGAGCCACCCGCCTCCCGAATCTGCTGGGCTCCGCGTGCGCCATCCTTGCCCATCCCTGTCAGCACCACTCCCAGGCACTGCCGGCCAAAGTGGCAGGCGGCTGATTCAAAGAGGTAATCGGCCGCTGGTCGGACGCCATGAAGTGGCGGCGCATCGAACAGGCGAATCCTGCGGTCCGCGCTGACCTCCATGTGGAGACCTCCGGGCGCCATCAGTGCCATCCCCGGCTGCAATTCTTCGTTATGCACGGCTTCACGGCAATCCATGTTTCCGAACTTGGAGAGACGCGCCGCCAAGCTGGCGGTGAATCCGGCGGGCATATGTTGAACGATCAGAATCGGAACCGAAAGCCCTTTCGGCAACGATTGGAAGAGGATTGAAAGTGCCCGGGGACCGCCGGTAGACGTTGCGATGAGCACCATCTTATCGCTCGCCTGCAAGGGTGCGGCAATTCTCGCCGACGTCTTCACCCGCGGTCGGATCTGCGCCTTGGCTGCGCTACGAATCTTGGCGACCAATTCTTCCTTTACTTCGCGCAGTGCCATGAAGCTGCCATGTCGGGGCTTGCACACGAAATCGACTGCTCCCTTCTCCAAAGCAGACAGTGTGGCTTCAGCGCCAGCGGATGTCAGCGTGGAGACCATCACGACCGGAAGCGGATTACGGAGCATGAGTTCGGTGAGGAACTCCAATCCCGACATGCGAGGCATTTCGATGTCCAGTGTCAGAACATCGGGGCGCAAAGTCGCAACTTGCTCGAGTGCCTCAACTCCATCACGCGCGAAGCCCACCACTTCAAGGTCGGCCTCGCCGGAAAGGATGTCCGCAAGGACCTGCCGCAAGAGAGGTGAATCATCTACGACAAGTACCCGGGTTTTTGTCACGCAGCGTCCTCAAAGAGCCTCTCGTGCTGTTCGTACGAGATCATGAACTCCTCCGCAAGCTCGTCAAAAGATTCCATGGAGATTCCCAACCGAGCAAGGCTCTCCTCTTGAAAGTCGTATCGGAGTCCATCCCCGCCGAGCCCCAGGCCCATGCTCATGGTCAGGTAGTCCGCGACGTGCACACAATCGACCAGCGGATTCTCGTCCTCGCAGGCGTTCGGGTTGTGGTGATACTTCATCGCGTCGACCAACGGCTTGGGCAGATTCCAGACCTCTCCCATGTGCGAACCCACGTCACAGTGGTCGAATCCAAGCACCTTGCGCTCGACCTGATCGAACGTCATGCCTTCGCGGCAGGCGATCGCCAAGAGTCCAGCGAGCTTGTCTTCGAGCCAAATGCTGAGCGCAACCTTGCCGAGGTTATGAAGCAGACCCGCCGTGAACGCCTGGTCGCTGATCGTCGACTTGGACTTGCTGGCTACAAGCTGTGCGCCCACCGCGACGGCGAATGAGTGCGTCCACATCTCTTTCGGACCCAGGCCATATCCCTTGAGCGGTTTAACCATCCAGGGATAGGTCGACGCAACCATGCAAAGATTGCGGATGCATCGCATACCCAAAACCACGACCGCATCGGGCACATCCATGATCTGGCGAGACAGCCCGTAATAGGCGCTGTTCGCGAGTCTCAAGATTCGAGCCGTCAACGCCTGATCCTGCGACAGGTACTTCGCGATGCTTTGTGCGGTTCCCGTCGGGGAGTCCGTCTCTCGCATAACGGCAAGCGCCGCTGCCGGAAGCGAAGGCAGATCGCTCGTCTTTGCGACGATATCATCCAAAGTTAGCGTCGTCGCCGACGTTGTTCCACTCATCCCCTCAAGTTGCATAACGCTCTATCTCCACCTGTCACCGTTCTCACGGCATAAATCCCTGACTCAATATCGAAAATGACGGTCCTTCCCGAGTTGCCACCTGTGTCTTCAGCAACCAGCTTTAGGCCCAAGTTCTGGATCGCCCGGTGGGTGGCCTGAATGTTCCGCCCTCCGATGTCCATTCGGGTGGCGCTTGCTGCGCCGAATTTGAAGACTTGGGCTCCTCCCGCCATGGCAAAAACCAATCGGTCTCGACTGGCGCCGGCATTCTCAAGCTGATTGAGCAGCGCCGGGATGCCTGTGTCAGCAAATTTGCCTGGCCGTTCGACGCCCTTGCTGTTGAATTCTTCGGGCAGCATGATATGAACCATGCCGGCAATCCCGCTTGGGTCGAAGCCACAAAGCCCGATACAGCTTCCCAGGCCAAGGCAGGTCAATTGACCCCGTCCCCGAATGACTTGGATCTCGGCCATTCCGACCAAGACCGCACTTTCCAATGCTGGCATTTATGCCGCCTCCGAGAGCCCAAGGCTCGAAACGAGAATTTGAAGACCCCACGCGGAAGGCACGTAGACGAAAAAGCCTTCGATTGAACCTTCGTAGTCGCTGATAATGGTCCGAATGGCAAGCGCGTAGTGGTCTTTCTCACTTGCCTCGACCATGATTGCGTCGAGAATTGCCGAGCACATCTCGATGGCCAGCGATGACGGCGTGGCGTGCATCGCGAATCCGGTCATGTCCGCGATGGCATTCAGGAAGCTGCTGTTGATAATATTGCCCACTTCCAGCATCGCGGATGCATCCATCTCAGAAATTTCGAACTGGCTCTGCGGTTGGGAACCGAGCAACATTCGCCAGAGCGCCTGGGCGCTGCGCCAAGGCATTAAAAATGCAATGTGTCCAGGAACGTCACCCTCAATGGGCATGTAAATGCCGGCCGTTTGAGCCTCTCCGCCACCCATCAAGGCGGGCAACTGCTCGTATTCGAGCGATTCGACGTCGGGCACCGCCATGTGGAATGTCTTGCCCGTCATCTCTGACAATGCAGTAGTGGCGTTGCCGAGGCCGATATTGGCCATCTCGCGGACTGCCGACATCTCTATCAAATTCAGTGGTAACTCGCTCGCCATCATCCCTCCAACGTTGATCCAAGTTTTGTATCGGTTGATTTCCCCGCATTCCATCGGGGCTTTTTGAAAAAACGTTCACGCACGACGAGTCATGGCCTGTCGTTGAACCTGAATCCAGGCACATTTAGGGGGCAGCGGGGAAAATTACCTATTGGTGGAATCGTTTTGTTTTTTTTGGGGTCTGTACAAGTAGCTATGAGAGTCACCGTACAGAAAGGTGGCCGAACGATGCGTTTTGAATAAAAACGCTTTCTCCTCTCCAAGGAATGCTTCCACCCTCAAAACGAAGCATTCCTTCTTTTTCGGTGGTGGGCAAGGATCGCGCCTCACGGGTACAATTTTTGTCCCATGGCCAGCATCGATGCCGAAGTTGTGAAGCATGCGTTGCAAGTTGCGCGCGACCACGGCTTCGCAGAAGTCGAACTGGCAAATGGCGAGGCGCAGTTCCGAGCTTCACTCGAGCCCTTTGCCCGAAGGAAGCCTATTCCCTCGCCGGGTAGCCCATCCAGCTCCGATACTCCTGAACTTGCCTTGATCCGCGCAACTCACGTTGGCTATTACCGTGGCGACGACTCCCGGCTGGTTATCGGAAACTCAATTGCCAAAGGTGAAGTGATTGCTTCGATCGCAACTCTGGGGTTGGCAAACGAAATCGAGTCAGCCGTCGCGGGAGAAGTGGTCGAGGTGCTGGTGAGCGAGGGCGAGCCGGTGCAGTTCGGTCAAATACTCGCCAAGGTGAAGCCATGAGGTTCTATCGCAGCGGCCAAACACTGGCCGCGAGTCTGATTGTTATCGTCATTATCGCGATCCTCGCCGTCGTCCTCATGAAGGGTACTGGAGCATTCGGCCCCAGCCAATCTCCTCGTGCAGACGGACGAGGGACGACCGTGCCCGGCCTTGTGAAGGCCAAAGCGGAAGACACCGTCTGTCGCAATTATCTGGGACAGCTACGCGCGTCACTCCAGATTGCCAAAATGGACAACGATGACCAATGGCCCGCGACGCTGCAAGATTCCCGCCTGGGATCTTCCTTTTACGCATGCCCAATGGGAAAAGAACCTTATTCCTATGATCCTGCTTCGGGCCAAGTGCGATGTCCGCACCCAGGGCATGAAAAGTACTGATGCTTAAGAAAGTTCTTGTCGCCAATCGCGGAGAAATTGCGTGCCGCGTGTTTCGAGCTTGCCGCGAACTGGGAATCCAGAGCGTGGCAATCTTTAGCGAGGCCGACCGCGACAGTCTTCATGTCAAGCTTGCCGATGAGTCCATCTGTGTGGGACACGGCACCAATACCGACAGCTACCTGAACCTCGCCAACGTATTGATGGCCACTGAAATTTCAGGGGCCGATGCCGTCCATCCTGGCTACGGTTATTTCAGCGAGCGCGCCAACTTCTCAGTCGCCCTTGAATCTCTTGGAGTCAAGTTCATCGGACCACCGACCACGGCCATCGAAGCCATGGGGGACAAGGCCAGCGCCAAATCAGCTGCAGTCGCTTCAGGATGCCCCGTCGTTCCTGGTTCAGAAGGTGTCGTTCCGACCGATGCCGAAGCTCTACGGGTAGCCGACGAAATCGGATACCCAGTCCTGCTGAAGGCAGTTGCCGGAGGAGGGGGTCGGGGAATTCGCCGGGTTGACACTCCCGACGAACTTGCCAACCTGTGGAAAACGGCCTCGGTGGAAGCGCAAGCCAGTTTTGGCTCTGGAGACATGCTGGTAGAGAAGTTTGTTCTGGAACCTCGACATGTTGAAATTCAGATCATTGGCGACTCGCACGGCAATATGGTTTACCTGGGAGAGCGCGAGTGCTCGATCCAGAATCTAAGACACCAGAAGATCATTGAAGAAGCGCCCTACGCGGGTTTGCCCGAATCGGTTCGGAAGGCAATGGGCGAAGCAGCGGTCCGCGTCGCTCAGAGCGTCGGATACCAAAATGCCGGAACCGTGGAGTTCCTGGTGGACAAGGAGAACCGCTTTTACTTCCTGGAAATGAATACGCGCTTGCAAGTCGAGCACCCCGTAACTGAGGAAATCACCGGTGTCGATCTCGTCCACCTGATGCTGCGCATCGCAGCGGGAGAGAAACTTCCTTTCAGTCAAAAGGATGTGCAATTAAAGGGGCATTCGATCGAAGTTCGCGTGACTGCACAGGATCCTGATAAAGATTTCGCGCCAAGCACGGGCTGCATCACGCACTGGATCCAACCAAGTGGTCGCGGGGTTAGGATGGAAACCCACTGCTATGCCGGATTCGCGGTTTCTCCGTACTACGATCCACTCCTTGCCAAATTGATCGTGACGGGTCGAGACCGGGACGAAGCCGCGCGAAAGCTCCGAACTGCTTTGAAGGAGTTCGAGGTCGGCGGCATTGCCACGAACATTCCATTTTTGCGTCGCCTCGTCGATGCTCCCGAGTGGATCGCCGGCGAGTTCGACACGGGCTTCGTGCCCAGGTTCTTGAATGGCTAAATCCCGGAGAAGGGCTCGAGAATTGGCTCTGCGTGGGCTCTATTCGATGGACTTGCTCAAGGTGAATCCAGACAAAGTGATTGCCGACGCCGTCGAAGACCAAGAAGTCCACTTCGATCAGCGGGCCTACGCCGAACGCGTGATTCGCGGATTCCATGAGCATTCAAGCTACATCGATGAAACTCTGGCTCAGAGGATCAAGGACTACGATTTCCGGCGCATCGCGGCCATCGACCGCGCGATTCTGCGGATCGCGACCTATGAGCTGTTCTTTGAGCCTGCCATTCCCCCGGCCGTAACTCTGAACGAGGCGATTGAGATCGCCAAGAAGTACTCAACGGCAGAAAGCGGCAAGTTCGTCAATGGCGTTCTGGGGCGAGTTTTGGCCGATTCTGAAAAGGCGAACTGGAACCCTGATACGGCTCCTGAAGAAGATGAGCCGGAAGAAGTGGTGCAGATCGAAGAGCTGCCGGATATCGAGGAAGTTGAGGTGGCAGCAGATTCTGATGAAGCGAGGAGTGTTGCACGGATCGCTGGGTGGAAGCTTCGAGCCAACGGGGATTCCTAGTCGATTATCTTCTTCTCGCCCTTGCCATTGCCTTCTCTTTTGGATGATCCAGCGCTTAGCCAAGGCTCCTTTTGGATTTCCTCTAATGAGTATGTACCCTTCTCAGGGACTCCTGATTCTTCCGGCCAAAACCGTCGAACCATGTATTGTGGGCTGCTGTCCATGCCAGTCCTTGGCAGTATTGGAACCTGGATATAACGCATCTGTCGGTTGCTGCGAAGCTCAATAACCCCATCACTCCATAAGAGCATGGTCTTCCTGTTCTCGACAGATCGAACGTCACGAAACTCGTAATGCATCCAAACATCACGCTCGTTTGGCTGGGGTTTGGTTGGTTTCTCCGTTCCATTTACGCGGTCAAGTCGGAATGTCATAACGTAGTGGCTGTCGCCGTACATATCCGTTTCCTTGGCGTCGGCTTTCGGTGGCCGTGCTTGATCGGCGTCAATGCCCGTGGCGACGCGAATCTCTGAGCTTGGATTAAGGGGGCTCCCCGTCGGGAATCGGTTCTCCACGCTAATAAAGTTTGAAAGTGCACGATACCAAACCTTGAATTCAGTGCGTACGTGATCTTCCCGGCTAAGGCCGGGCCTCTCGGTGAAGGTTGAACTCTCCAGGGACTCAATGGCACTGGTGTCCGGTTCTGAACTGAATGCAAGGAATCCCAACCAAGTTATGAGGATTCCAAACCCAGCCGCGACTGACGCCAAAATCCAGGCACGCATCATTCATGGTACGCCAAGCTATTCGAGCGACTTGCGTTCCTGCTTCTTCCGGGCCTCGCTATAGCCATCTTTCAGTTGCACGAGCATCTCCTCAGACTTCTTTGAACACGGCTTCCGGGTCCAGCATGTAACACCGTGCAAGATAGGGATAAGGATACATCCAATCCACATCCTTCCCTGCCCGGACGTCAAGGTATCTTGAACACACCCATGTCCGCCCAAATCATCGATGGCAAAC